>DASQCL010000104.1:0-9008 GCA_035634715.1 Solirubrobacterales bacterium | reverse complement strand
CTCGACCGGCTCGCTCGGCCAGGGCCTCTCGATGAGCGTGGGCATCTGCCTCGCGCTTCGCCTCGACGATCTCGCCGACACCTCCCAGGTCTTCACGCTGATGTCGGACGGCGATTGCCAGGAGGGGGAGAGCTGGGAGGGCGCGATGTCCGCAGCTCACTTCGGGCTCACCAACCTGACTGCGATCGTGGACTACAACCACCTGCAGACCGACGGCACCACCGAAGAGGTGATGGACACCGGGGACGTCCGGGCGAAGTTCGAGGCCTTCGGCTGGGACGCCGTCGAGATCGATGGACATGACTTGGGCGCGATCGTCGAGGCGCTGGAGCGCAGCCGCACCCTGCGCCGCCCCGCGGCGATCGTCTGCCAGACCCGCAAGGGCCGCGGCGTCTCCTTCATGGAGGGTCGCTTCGGCTTCCACGGCAAGCCGCCGAGCCAGGAGCAGGCCGAGGAGGCGCTCGAGGAGCTCGAGGGCCGGCTCGCCGAGCAGACCGAGGCGCTGCGCGCGCGCAGCGAGGCCCCCGATGCCTGAGGCGAAGACCGACCCGGTCGCCACCCGCCAGGCCTACGGCGACGCCCTGGTGGCGCTCGGCGAGGCGCACGAGGACGTCGTCGCCCTCGACGCCGATCTGGCCGTCTCGACGCAGTCGATGAAGTTCGGCAAGCAGTTCCCGGAGCGCTTCTTCAACTGCGGCGCCGCCGAGGCCGGGATGATGTCGATGGCCTGCGGCCTCGCCGCCACCGGCAAGGTGCCCTACGCCTCCACCTTCGCGATCTTCGCCACCGGGCGCGCCTACGACCAGATCCGGCTGGGCATAGCCCACAACGAGCTCAAGGTGCGGATCGGCGCCAGCCACGGCGGCGTCTCTCTCGGCGAGGACGGCGCCTCACACCAGATGATCGAGGACATCGCGCTGATGCGGGCGATGCCGCGGATGACCGTCGTCGTCCCGGCCGACTACAACCAGGCCTACCGCGCCACCGCCGAGTCGTACGAGCGCGACGAGCCGATGTACATGCGCTTCGGCCGGCCGGCGACGCCGATCGTCTACGAGGACATCCCCAAGACGCTCGGTGGCGGCGTTGACGTCGTGCGCGAGGGCAAGGACATCAGCCTGATCGCGACCGGTCACATGGTCTGGCGCGCGATGGAGGCCGCCGAGTCCCTCGAGGCCGAGGACGGCGTCGAGGCAGAGGTGCTGAACGTCTCGATCATCAAGCCGCTGCACTCCGAGACGATCCTGGAGTCGCTCGGCAAGACGGGCGTGGGAGTGACGGCCGAGGAGCACCGGGTCGCCGGCGGCCTCGCCGACGCCGTCCGGCAGGTGGCGGCCGAGCAGCACCCGGTGCCGATCTTCGCCGTCGGCATGGGCGACGAGTTCGGACTCTCCGGAACCGGCGAGGCCTGCATGGAGCACTTCGGCCTCACGGCTCGGGGGATCGCGGACCGGGCCCGCGAGGCGCTGGTCCTGAAGCCGATCGTCTCGCGCCCGCCGCTCTTCGGCCCTGAGTGGACCTAGCGCTCGACCGGCACCGCGCGCAAATTCGCGTGCAAGTGTGAGGGACCGCTAACGATCTTCGCTACGCTTTCGCGGCTCCGTCGCGCAAGGCCGAGTGCAGGGATTCAGGCGGCAAGGATTGTGCGGCGCATCGAAGAAAGACGTTCGCATGTCGCTACTTCCGACACGTAGACGGCGCAGGCGCGCCGCTGAGGACCGCACCGAGCGGTCCCACGATGACGCGCCGGTGGCCGCTCCCGCCCGGCCGCCGATCGTCGAGCTGCGCGACGCCACCGTCGTCTACCACGGCGGCCACGTTGCGCTGGAGCGCGTGTCGTTCGGGATTGAGCGCGGGGAGTTCGTCTTCGTCGTCGGCCCCACCGGCTGCGGCAAATCGACCCTGATCAGGACCCTCATCGGCGAGGTCCCGGCGTCGAGCGGCCAGGTGCTGATCGCCGGCCACGACGTTGATCGCCTCCCGAAGCGGCGCATCCCCCACCTCCGCCGCCGGATCGGCACCGTCTTCCAGGACTTCAAGCTGCTTCCCAACCGCACCGTCTACGACAACGTCGCCTACACGCTCAAGGTGACCGGCGCCGGCCGCGGCGACATCCGGCGCAAGGTCCCTGAGATCCTGCGGCTCGTCGGCCTCCAAGGCAAGGTCCACAACTATCCGGACCAGCTGTCCGGGGGTGAGCAGCAGCGCGTGGCGATCGCTCGGGCGTTCGTGAACCATCCGCCCCTGCTCCTCGCGGACGAGCCGACGGGGAACCTCGATCCGGAGACCGCGATCGGCATCATGCAGCTGCTTTACCGGATCAACCGCACCGGGACCACCCTGCTGGTCGTCACTCACAACCGTGAAATGGTCGACAAGATGCGCCGCCGGGTGCTCGCGCTCGACGAGGGCCGGCTGGTGCGCGATCAGGTGACGGCAACGTACGACGAGGAGTCCACGAGCGAGTTCGGCGTGCGCGTGCGTGCCGAGATGGGCGTCCGCGAGGGGCACACGAACGGTGAGGCTGCGGTGAGCCCGCCGCCGAGGAGCTGACGGTGGGCCGGATCTTCTTCTTCATCGCCGAGGCGTTCCGCGCCCTGCGCCGCAGCGCCTCCCCGAGCCTCGCCGCCATCGTCACCGTCGTCATGACCACCCTGCTGCTGGGCGTGTTCATCCCCGTGATCAAGGCGAGCTCCACGACGACCCAGAACGTGCAGTCCCAGCTGGCGCTCTACGTCTACATGTTCCCGGACTCCACCACCAAGCAGGCGAAGGCGGCCCAGAAGGAGATCAACAAGATCCCCCACGTGGAGCGGACGGACTTCGTCTCGAAGCAGGAGGGGCTCAAGCAGCTTCGCGCCGAGGTTGGCAAGGGCGCGATCGGCCAGGGCATCACGCAGCTCCACGGAAAGAACCCGCTGCCGCTGGCGGTTGTCGTCCACCCCGACAACGCCAACAACCTTCGCTCGATCCAGAACGCGATCGTCCCGCCGGGTCCGAACGGCAAGCCCAAGCCCATCAGCCCGGCCATCGAGGAGGTCAACAACGGCCAGAAGGCCGCAGACACGATCCGCACGGTCACGAATGCGGTGAAGATCATCCTGTCCGTGATCGCCGTCCTGCTCCTAATCATCTCCCTGATGCTGATCGCGAACACGATCCGACTGTCGATCTACGCGCGTCGCCGTGAGGTGGAGGTGATGCGGCTCGTTGGCGCGACCAACTGGTTCATCCGCTGGCCGTTCGTGATCGAGGGGCTCATCGTGGGGCTCGCCGGCGCGGGGATCGCGGTGGCGATGCTGTGGGTCGGGAAGGTGACGATCATCGATCCGCTGTCCCAGAACTTCGCCCTGATCGACAACTTCTCTACTGTGGGGTTCGTGCCCCTGATCATCGTCTTGCTCGGCGCGTCGGTAGTCGTTTCCATGATCGGAAGCGGCATCGTGCTGCGCCGCTTCCTCCGCATTTGAGCGACCCCCGCGCTCACGGTCGCGAGCGCTTCATCCTCGGCTTCGCGACCGGGGCGGTTGCCGCCGCCGCGATCGCGGTCGTGATCGTCGCGCTGACCGGGGGCTTCAAGTCCTCGTCCAGCACCTCGACGGACGCCCAGGACGTGATCGAGCAGAACTACTTCAAGCCGGTCCAATCCTCGCTGCTCCAAAACGCGTCCGTGGACGGGATGATCTCGGCGCTCAAGAAACGCTACGGCGACAAGTTCTCTCACTACTTCGACCCGAAGGAGCTCCGCCAGTTCGACCAGACGAACTCGGGCCAGTTCTCGGGCGTCGGGCTGACGGTGAGCGGCGTGAAGCAGGGGCTGCAAGTCTCGACCGTGCTGCCCGACAGCCCGGCGAAGAGCGCGGGCCTCAAGCCCAACGACGTGATCGTCGGCGTCGACGGCAAGTCGATCTCCGGAGTCCCGGAGGACGTGGCCGTCTCGCGGATAAAGGGGGCTCCCGGGACACCCGTCACGCTCAGCGTCCGCTCGGGCGGCAAGGGCAAGCCGCACGACGTGAAGATGAAGCGCGCCTCGGTGAAGCTCCCGGTCGCGCAGGGCCACATGTTGCACGCCGGGCCCACGAAGGTCGGTTACGTGCACTTCGCGACCTTCAGCACGGGCTCCCATGGCGAGCTGGCCCAGGCGATCGAGCAGCTCGACAAGAAGGGCGCCAGGGGGCTGGTGCTCGACCTGCGCGGCAATCCCGGCGGCCAACTGAACGAGTCGGTGCTCGCCGCGAGCCTGTTCCTCAAGAAGGGGCAGCGCGTGGTCTCCACGCGGAGCCGCACGCAGGGCACCAAGGTTTACGACTCCGTCGGCGATCAGTTGCCGAAGATGCCGATCGTCGTCCTGATCGACCACAACACGGCGTCCGCAGCCGAGATCCTGTCCTCGGCGCTGGCTGAGCATCATGTGGCGACCACCGTTGGGACGCAGTCCTTTGGAAAGGGGACCTTCCAGGAGGTCATCCGCCTCAACGGAGGGGGCGCACTCGACCTGACGATCGGCAAGTACTTCACGGCGAACGGCACCTCCCTGCTCGGCAAGGGGATCACCCCCGACGTCAAGGTCCAGAACAAGAAGGGCACCAAGCAGGACGAACAGCTACAGAAGGCGCTCTCCGTGCTGGCCGAGAACATCTCCGTCGAGAACCGGTGAGTCCTCGCCGGGGCACCGGCCTGGGGCGCCGAGTCGCGAGCGTGGAGCGGCGGGGCCGCTTCACGGTGGTGGAGCCGCTGTTCGAGCGCGGGCCGCAGGCGACCCTTGCCGGCGGTCCGAGGGTTGGGCCTGGCGACATCGCCCTCGTCGACTTCGGGGCGCGCGGCGCCAAGGTGCTGCGGCCGCTCGGCTCGGCGGAGCGCGCCCGCGACGTGGTGGACGCTCTCCTCTGGGACCGCGGCACGCACCGGGGCTTCAGGCGCGAGATCGAAGACGCGGCGCGCGATGCCGCAACCGCCGCCCGCGAGCTGCCGGTTGAGCGGCGCGATCTGACCGGGCTCGCGACCTTCACCGTGGACCCGGCGACCGCGCGCGACTTCGACGACGCGGTGTCGGCCGAGGCCGAGGGGGACGGCGTCCGGCTGTGGATCCACATCGCCGACGTGTCCGCCCACGTCCGGCCGGGAAGCGTGCTGGAGGCCGAGGCCCTTCGCCGCGGCACCAGCACCTACGTCCCGGGCACGGTCGAGCCCATGCTTCCGCGGGCGCTCAGCGACGATGCGTGCAGCCTGGCGCCGGGGGTCGAGCGCCTCGCCGTTACGGCCGAGATCGTGCTCGGCGGCGAGGGTGAGCCCCGGTCGGCGAGCTTCTTTCGGAGCCGGATCCGCTCGGACGCGCGTCTCGACTACGACCAGCTGGACGAGATCTTCGCGGGGCGTGCCCAGCCGCCCGCCGAGGTTGCCACGCCCTTGGGCCTCGCGCGCCGGGCGGCGGCGGCGCTCGCCGCCCGCCGGCCGGTTGGGTCGCTCGAGATCGAGTCATTCGAGCCGGAGTTCGAGTTCGATGACGACGGCGCGGTGGTGCGCGCCGAATCCGTCCAGCAGACCGAGGCCCACAAGCTGATCGAGCACCTGATGATCCTCACCAATGAGCAAGTCGCCGAGCTCTGCGAGCGCCGCCGCGTGCCTGCCATCTATCGCGTCCACGAGCAGCCCGACCCGGCGCGAATCGAGCGGCTCGTCGATCAGCTGGCCTCGCTGGACGTTCCAACGCCGCCGGTGCCGAAGAACCTCATGCCGGCCGCGGCTGGCGAGCTCGCCGGGGAGATCAGCCGCACGGTGGCGAAGGAGGCGGCCAGGCGCGGACACGGCCGCGACGCGTATACATCTCTCGTGCTCCGTTCCCTGAAGCCGGCCTACTACAGCGAGCGAAACCTGGGCCACGCCGGCCTCGGGAGCCCCGCCTACGCGCATTTCACCTCGCCGATCAGGCGCTACCCGGACCTCGTCACCCACCGGGCTCTGCTGTCTGCGGTCGGGGCGGGAGAGGAGGAGCCGGATCCAGGGCCCATCCGCGAGGCCGCCTCGCACAGCTCTGAGCGGGAGCGGGAGGCCACCGCGACGGAGCGCGACGCCGACAGCGTGTGCGCCGCCTTCCTGCTCGGGCGCGAGCTGTTCGAGGGCGGGTGGGGTCAGACCTTCGAGGGGGAAGTCTCGGGCGTCATCGGGGCGGGGGCGTTCGTTCGGTTCCGCGGTGAGCTCGGCGACGTCTACGAGGGGCTCGTGCCGGTCCGCCGCATTCGCGAGCACTTCGATCTCAACGAGACCGAGACCGCGCTCGTGGGCCAGCGAAGCGGGCGGGCGATCAGGCTGGGCGATCCGGTGTCGGTGCGGGTGGATCGGGTGGAGGCGCCCCGAGGGCGGGTGGACCTCGTCCCGGCGGGCGAGATCGGCACGGGAAGCACCGCCGGCGCGGGCGGCCGCCGGGAGCGGAGATAGCGATGGCCAAGAAGGCCCGCAAGCCCGTGTCCGGCGACGTCGCCACCAACCGGCGCGCCGGCCACAAATTCGAGCTGCTCGACCGCTTCGAAGCGGGGATCGAGCTCGTCGGCACCGAAGTCAAGGCACTGCGCGAGGGCAAGGCGCAGCTCGGCGACGCGTACGCCGTGCTCGACCGGGGGCAGGTGTGGCTTCGGAACGCCCACATCCCGCCGTACGCGCCGGCGGCGGACCAGAACCACGATCCCGAACGGCCCCGGAAACTGCTCCTGCATCGCTACGAGATCGAGCGCCTGGCGGGGAGAGTCGAGCGCCGAGGCTTGACGCTGATCCCGACGAGGATCTACTTCAAGGGTCCGTATGCCAAGGTCGAGCTCGCCCTCGCGCGGGGCAAGGAGCAGCGCGACCGGCGGCGTGAAATCGCGGATCGCGACACGCGCCGTGAGGTCGAGCGCGACTTCCGCCAGCGCCTCAAGTGAGCCCTGGCGACGGTTTCAAGCTGAACGCTCGCTTTCAGCGGAGCGCTCAAACTGACAGTTCGCGCCGCTCATGCGAGGATTAGGGCGATGCCATCGTTCAGGCTGAGTCGCAGCGGCGACTCGAAAGGGAAGGAGACACCGGACCAGGCGGGCGCCCCTGCCGCGTCGCCGCAGGGCGGCGCCGTGCCGCCGGCCGGGACTCCGCCGCCGGCTGGCACCCCGCCGCCGGCCGGGACTCCGGCTCCGGCCGAGCAGGGCCAGCCGCAGTCCGTGCCCCCACCGTCGTATCCGCCGCCTGCCGCCCCCCAGCAGCCGATGGCCGCGACCCCCGCGGCAGCCCCCGAGGCGCCGCTCAGCAAGAGCCAGCAGCGCAAGCAGGCAAGGGACGAGCAGCGCCGCCGCAAGGTCGAGGAGCGAGAGCGAAAGAAGGCTGAGCGGAAGCAGGCCATAGAGCAGCGCAAGGCCGCCCGTGAGGCGCTCAAGCAGGAGAAGCTCGCGAAGCGCCGCGGGGGCTCCGCGCCAGCGCCGCCGCCGCCCGCGCAGGTTCCGGCGCAGCCGCCACCCCAGGCCGCGACGCCCACCGAACCTGCGCCCCCCGCGCCTGCGGTGCAGCAGCCCGCCGCCCAGGCTCCGGCGCCAACGGCTCAGGCCGCGCCGGCGCAGCAGGCGCCCGGCCCCGCCGCGCCCCCGGCCCCGCCGCCCGGCGAATCCACGAGCGCGCGTCGGAAGAGGCTGAATCAGGAGAAGCGGGCGGCAAAGGCCGCCGAGCGCGACCGCGCCAAGCAGGAGCGCCAGCGCGCGATCGATGAGCGAAAGCGCGCCCGGGAGGAGCAAAAGCGCGCCAAGAAGGAAAAGCGCCAGGCGCGACGCGGGCGCGGCAAGGCGCCCGCCCAGCCGCCCGCGCCCCAGCAGCCCCCTGCGCAGCCTGCACCGCCGACGCCGGCCGTCCCCACCCAGGTGGTCCCGCGCCCTGCGGGCGTCGAGGCGGCTCCGCAGGCGCCCGATGCCGCTCCCGAGACGGCCGTGCAGCCCGTACCGCCCATTCAACCCATTCAGCCTGCAGCGCCCCCGCCACCGCCGGCGCCCGCGGCGCCCCCCGAGCCTGCGCCGTCCGCGGCAGCTGACGTACCGGCGCCCGGGCAGGAGGCCTCGATCCAGGAAGCGGCCGAGCGCGAGGCGCTGGCGCGCCTGGTCGAGTCCGAGCGCCGTGCCGGTGGGCCCGAGGAGCCCGCAGAAGATCGCATCCAGGCCGAGACCGAGCGGCGAATCGCCGAGGCCGCGGCTGGAGTGGAGATTCCTCAGCCACAGCCGGATGCGCCCCTCGTGGAGCCGGAGCCGCCCCAGCCGGTGCCTGAGCCCGAGCCGGAGCCGCCCATGGGGGAGGCTCCGTCCACCTCCGCCGAGCTCCCGAGCGCCCAACGCGAGGCCCTGATCGCCGAGCTTCACGCCGCCGAGGAACAGCTCGAGCGGCGGCAGACCGAGGAGAAGCAGCTCGCTCGGGAGATCGAGGAGACCGAGGCACGCCTTGCCGCGGCTCAGCAGCGGACCGGCGGGGCATTGGATCGTGCCGCGATGAGGCTCAAGGAGGTCGAGGCCCGCGCGAGCGAGGCGGAGGCCCGCGCCGAGCACGCGGAGGAGCTGGCAAAACTCAAGAACGAGGAGATGGAACGAGAGTCCCGGCTTCGCGAAATGCTGGACCGCATCGCGCAGACAGAGGAGCGCGCGGCCGAGGCTGAGCGCCGCGCCCGCGAGACCGTGGGCAGGATCGCGGACCTTGCACCCGCTCCCGAGTCGCCGGTCTCCACCCCCGAGCCCCCGGCGCCCAGCCCCGAGCCCCCGGCGCCCACTCCACAGGCCGCACCCGAGCCCCCGGTTGCAGAGCCGGAGGAGAGCCGGACATCATTCGAGTTCCAGCCACCGCCGTCCGAGCCGCCCCCGAATGCCGCGCCCGAGCCGCAGGAAACCGCGTCGAGCCAACCCGCCTGGATCCCCCAGCCGCCGCCGGAGGCCGCGAGCCCACAGGAGCCGGAGGACCTCGGGGAGGCCGAGATGCCGCTGGTGAGCGAGGGAGCGCCCCTCAACATCAACCAGGCC
>DASQCL010000103.1:0-2424 GCA_035634715.1 Solirubrobacterales bacterium | reverse complement strand
CATACCCGCGAGGGGACACCCTGCCAGCGCGTGCCGCTGCCCGGCCGCGACTTCTGCCGCTCGCACAAGCATTTCGAGGAGTTCCTCGCCGAGACAGAGGTACCGGCGGCCGCCTGACCCCGCGCGGCCGACTCTGGTTCTCGCGGGCGACCCTCGTGTGAGAGGGTCTTTGTTGCATGAGCGAGCACACCATCTCGCGGCGGGGACTGGTGGGGGCGTCGGCGGCGGCCGGCCTCGGCGCTGCCATCGGCCGGATCCCCGGCGCCGCGGCCGCGGGGCTAGGCACGAAGAGGCGCAAATGCGACGTGGTAGTCGTGGGCGCCGGATTCGCCGGCCTCACCGCGGCCCGTGAGCTCCATCGGGCGGGACGGTCAGTCCTCGTCCTCGAGGCTCGGAAGCGAGTCGGCGGCCGTGCCCTGAACAAGGACATCGGCGGCGGCGAGATCTCGGAGCGCGGCGCCACCTTCGTGGGGCCGACCCAGGACCACATCCTCGCGCTTGCCAAGAAGCTTGGCGTCGGCAAGTTCCGGACCTTCAACAACGGCGACAACGTCTACGTCAACTCCGAGGGCGACCGCAGCACGTACAGCTCCAAGGGCCCGACCGGGTCCGCGCCCCCGGACCCGGCGATCCTGCCCGACCTCGCGCGAACCGTCTTCGCCCTGGACCGAATGTCCACCGACGTTCCGGTCGATGCCCCCTGGGAGTCGCCGAACGGAGCGGAGTGGGACGAGCAGACGCTGGCCACCTACATCGCCGACAACAGCGACAACGCCAAGTTCCGCGCGCTCATTCCGCTCGCCACCCGCGCGATCTTCGGCGCCGAGCCGTCCGACCTCTCGCTCCTGTTCACCCTCTTCTACATCGCCGCCTCGGGCAACGAGGACAACCCCGGGACCTTCGAGCGCAACTTCAACACTCAGGATGGCGCGCAGATGTGGCGTCTCGCCGGCGGCTCGCAGCGGCTCTGCCTGAAGATGGCCCGCGAGCTGGGCGACCGGGTGCTGCTGAAGGCCCCGGTCCGCGGGATCGTCCAGGACGGCGGGAACGTCTCCGTGCGTACTCGCAATCTGGAGGTCAAGGCCAAGCGCGTGATCGTCGCCGTCCCCCCCACGCTCGCTGCGCGGATCTCCTACCACCCGCGCCTCCCCTTCCAGCGCGACCAGCTCACCCAGCGACTGCCGCAGGGGACGCTGATCAAGGCGACCGCCGTCTACGACGAGCCGTTCTGGCGCGACGCCGGCCTGAACGGCAGTGTCGTGTCATATGAGGGGCCGTGCAACACGACCTTCGACGACTCGCCGCGCGAGGCCTCGAAGGGCGTCGTCTTCGGGTTCATCGGGGGCCGCGAGGCGCGTCAGTTCGCGCCGATGTCAAACGCGGACCGCAGAGCTGCCGTGCTCGGGAACTTCAAGAAGTACTTCGGACCAAAGGCGGCGCATCCCCGCGAGTACTTCGAGACCAACTGGTCGCAGCGCAACTGGACTCGCGGCTGCCCGGTCGCGATCGCCGGCCCCGGCACGATCACCGGGTACGGGCCGGCGATCCGCAAGCCGGTCGGCAACATTCACTGGGCGGGCACCGAGACGTCCACCTTCTGGAACGGCTACATGGACGGCGCCGTGCGCTCGGGCGAGCGCGCCGCCCAAGAGGTGATCGACAGCCTCTAGGCTGCGGGCTGGGCCGGGGCCGCGGCCGAGGTGCTGGGGGCGCCCTCGGCGACCTCGTCGCGGATGCGCTTCGCGATGTGCGCCGCGGCGGCCCGCATCGCGTCGAGATCGAGGGCGCTCTTCTTGTGCCCCTTGACGTTGCAGCAGAGCACGCCGTCCTCGAGCTCGAAGGCGAACTTTTCCGGCGCGGAGTCCGTCATCCAGACGATGAACGTCGGCGAGAACAGCTGGCGCAGGAAGTTCTGGTCCTGCTCCTTCGGCGCGAAGATCTCGTATTCGTTCTCCAACTGCTCGCTCTCGAGCTTCACGCGCTCGTTGGAGCGGAAGGCGTCCTCGACCTTCTCGAAGACGCGGAAGCCGAACTTGCGGTTGGCGTAGAGCTCCGGCAGCACCTTCTGGCACTCGGGGAGGTCCGTCATCGAGACGGTGAAGTGGTAGTCGGTCTCGTGGCGCCCGTCCTTGTCGTAGTAGACGTCGGTGTAGGTGTAGAGAGCGAGGCTGCCGTTGGCGCCCTCGCCGATCGGCCCAGACAGGATCTCCTCCGCCTTGCGCTCGTCCCCCTTTCGCAGAAGCGGCGTCGAGCCTGGGAGCTGCCCCCGATCACTGCGGGTCAGGCCGCGCTGCTCGGCATAGGTCTTGAAGAAATCGTTCTCTGCCTTCGAGTTGGCGATGATCCAGCAGACGATCGTCGTGATCAGGAGCCCCAGGACCAGGATGATCGGGACCCACAGCAGGTTCCCGAAGGCGAGCGCGA
>DASQCL010000102.1:0-9285 GCA_035634715.1 Solirubrobacterales bacterium | reverse complement strand
AAAGGATGATTCGGGGCGCCTCCACGAACGGCTGAGACTATCGGCAGGACGCGGTTCAGAAGCCGAACCCTTTAGGCCGGTCCTGTACGCTGCCCGGCTCACGGAAGTACGAGACCAGGGGGATTTTCACTTGACGCGCATCCGAACCACAGTCGCCGTGCTGGCGATCGCACTGCCCATCATCGCCATCGTCGCCGGCTGTGGAGGCGGGAGCAGCAGCAGCAGCGAGGACCCACAGCAGGTCCTCGACCAGACCTTCAACAACCCGACCAAGATCACCAGCGGCAAGCTCGATTTGAGCATCGACGGATCCGCAGAGGGACAGCAGTCGGGGAACTTCTCCGCCACGATCACCGGTCCGTTCCAGACGGACCCCAGCAACACGACCGCGTTCCCCCAGCTCGACCTCGCGGTGAGCGTCAGCGGGTCGCAGGGTGGGCCGAGCATCAGCTTCGACGGCTCCCTGATCGCGACCAAGGACAACGCCTACGTCGAGTACCAGAACCAGGCTTACGAGCTGGGCACGGCAGCCTTCCAGCAGTTCGCGACGGCGTACGCGAAGGCCGCGAAGCAGAACCAGGCGAACGGCTCGTCGAGCGGGTTCAGCCAGTTCGGGATCGACCCGAAGACCTGGCTCACGAACGTGAGCAACGAGGGAACGACCGACATCGACGGCACCAGCACGATCCACATCCACGGCGACGCGGACGTGAGCAAGATCGTGACGGACCTGCAGAAGGTCTCCCAGCAGACCAGCGGCGCCACCCAGCAGATCAGCCCGGATCAGCTGAAGCAGCTGACGGACGCGGTACAGACCGCCTCGATCGATGTCTACTCGAACGCCGACAACCACCTCCTCACCAAGCTGGCCGTGTCGCTGGCGATCGCCCCACCCGCGAGCGCCGGCTCGTCGGTCTCGAAGATCAACCTCAACTTCTCGCTCACGCTCAGCGACGTCAACCAGGCGCAGACGATCACGGGGCCGTCCAACGCGAAGCCGATCGCCGACCTCCTCGGCTCGCTCGGGATTCCGGGCCTCGGCGTTCCGGGCGTCGGCGGCACGGGCGGGCTCCCCATTCCGGGCGGCGGCAGCAGCTCGGGCGGGGGCAGCAGCAGCTCCTCGTACCAGAACTGCGTCGCCCAGGCGAAATCGCAGGCCGACATCCAGAAGTGCCTGCAGCAGCTGTAGCGGCCGCTTAAGCCGAGACCGGCTGAACGTCGAAGTTGCGCGCGTAGAGCTCGCCCACCCGGGCGAGCTCTTCCGCATTCAGGTCCGGCACGTCGGTCGCGCCCGCGTACTCGCGGAGCTCGGCCTCGTTCGTGATCGTGGGGATCACGACGGTCATCTGCGGCTGCGCGAGGATGTACCGCAGCGCCGCCTGGGCCATCGTCCGGCCGGACTCCGGCCCGCACAGGAACCGGATCCGGTCGATCTTCTGGAGGCCCTCGACGAGCCATTCCTGAGGCCGATGGCGCCTATGGTCGCCGGGGCCGAATGTCGTGTCGGGGGTCAGGTTGTCGTCGAGCAGGCCTGAGGAGGTCGGCACCCGCGCCATGACGCCGACGCCGTGCTCGGCGGCCGCCGCCATCAGGTCTCGCCCAGGATCCTGCTCGAGCAGGTTGTAGACGGTCTGGACCGAGGCGATGTCGCGGGCGGCGACGGCCCGCAGGCCCTCGTCGCGCCAGCCGATCGCGGGGCCGAGGGCGACGCCGTACTGGCGGATCTTGCCCTCGGAGCGCAGGTCCTCGAGCGTCGCGAAGCAGTCGTCCGTGTCGATCGCGTCCATGCGCGGGTTGTGCAGCTGGTAGAGCTCGACGCGATCGGTGCCGAGGCGGCGCAGGCTTCCCTCCAGCGCCTCGCGGACGAAGGCGCCGTCCCAGCGCTGCGGACGCTCGCCCTCGGAGTGCTGCTGGCGATCGGAGTCGAGGACGTAGCCGAACTTGGTCGAGAGCTGGATCTCGTCCCGGTGAGCGGCCAGCACGCGCCCGACCAGCTCCTCGTTGGCGCCCTGCCCGTAGGCGTCGCCGGTCTCGAAGAAGGTGATCCCGAGGTCGAGCGCCTGTTTGATCAGGCGCTCACCGGAGGACTCGCTGACGTCGCCCCACCAGGTGGAGCCGAGGGCCCAGGTGCCGAAGCCGATCTCCGATGCCTCGAGGTCGGTGTCGCCGAAGCGTCGTGTCCTCACGCGGGCGGAGTCTAGACAGTGGTTTCGGGCAGGTCATTGCGGGAGGGGGGACTCCCGATGACGGCGAATAGGCTGGACGGATGCCGGCCCCCGAGCACAGCCCCCCGCAGTTCAACGCGAGGTTCCTCGCGACCCCTCAGGGCTGGCCGTACCTCCTGGTCCCGTTCATCCCGGCGGCGATCCTGCTCGACCTCCTGAACGCGAGCCAGGGCCTCATCTTCGTCTGCTCGGCGCTGGGGATCGTTCCCACCGCGGCACTGATGGGGAGGGCCACCGAGGAGCTCGCCGCCCGGTCCGGCCCAGGAATCGGTGGGCTCCTGAACGTCACCTTCGGCAACGCGCCAGAGCTCATCATCGCGCTGTTCGCGCTCGGACATGGCCTCCACGAGGTCGTCAAGGCGTCCCTGATCGGCTCGATCCTCGGCAACCTCCTCCTGGTGATGGGCGCCTCGATGCTCGTGGGCGGCCTGGGCCGTGAGCGTCAGCGATTCAACTCCACGGCCGCCTCGGTCCAGACATCCATGCTGCTGCTCGCGGCCGTGGCGATGGTCATGCCCGCTGTGTTCCAGCTCGTCCACGGCGACGGGCTCCCGCGCGTCGGCGTGGAGATGGTCTCCTTCGGCTCGACGATCGAGCTGCTCTCTGGGCTCGTCGCCGGCGTCCTCATCGCCACATACGTCGCCGGCCTCGTCTTCTCCCTGAAGACGCACAGGGACCTGTTCAACCCCGAATACGAGGACGAGGAGACGTGGGGCTGGTCCCCCCGCATGTCCATCGCAATGCTGGCCGTCGCGGGGGTGGCCGTGGGCGTGATGTCCGAGATCCTCGTCGGCTCGATCAGCGCCGCCTCCCAGTCGCTCGGGTTGTCGGAGTTCTTCATCGGGATCATCGTCGTCGCGATCGTCGGCAACGCGGCCGAGCACTGGGTCGCCGTGCTTGTCGCCCGGAAGGACAAGATGGACCTGTCGGTCAACATCGCGATCGGCTCGAGCGCCCAGGTGGCCCTGTTCGTGACCCCGGTGCTGGTGCTCGCCGGCTACTTCATCGGCCCCGGCCCGCTGCCGCTCGTGTTCAACGGATACGAGCTCTCTGCGCTCCTGTTCGCAGTGTTGATTGCGAGCTACGTCAGCCACGAGGGTGAGTCGACCTGGTTCGAGGGCGTGCAGCTCCTCGCGGTCTACCTCGTGATGGCCGTGGTCTTCGCCTTCGCCTGACCGGAGTCGATCAGCCCGCCAGCGCGCCGAGCGCCTCCAGCACCGCGTCGTCGTGCGTCTTGGGTGAGACCTTGGGGAAGACCTTCGCAATGCGCCCGTCGGCGTCGATGATGAACGTCGCCCGCTGCACACCCATGTAGGTCTTCCCGTACATGCTCTTCTCGCCCCAGGTTCCGTAGGCGTCGGCCACGGCGTGGTCCTCGTCGGCCAGCAGCGTGAAGCCGAGGTCGTACTTGTCGGCGAACTTGCGGACGGCCGTGACCGGATCGGGCGAGATCCCGATCACGCGGGCGTCGATCTCGTCGTAGTCCGCGGCGTGGTCGCGAACGCCGCACGCCTGGGTCGTACATCCCGGCGTGTCAGCCCGTGGATAGAAGTAGAGGACCACCGTCTGGCCGCGCAGATCCGAAAGCGTGACGGGCTCGCCGCTCTGATCCGGGAGGGTGAAGTCGGGCGCCTGGTCCCCTGCGGTGAGCACGATCGCAGCCTACTGATCAGCCTGTCGATGACTCTGGCGAGCGGCCGGTGGGTGACGGAGTGGCCGGTGGGGGAGGGAGCGGCGGCGCGTCAGCGTGGCGCGTGCGTCAGTCGGCTGGCCAGAAGTCCGGCTCGGTCTTCTCGGTTTCGCCCGAGTCGCCGCTCGCCGTCTGCGAGACGATGATCAACTCGGCATCGTCAGGGCCGTCGTTGTGGACCGAGCGGAAGGCGTCGGTGCCGACGCGCACCGCGGTGCCCGGGCCGGCCTCGAAGACGTCGTCGCCGACCTTGAACTGCACCGTGCCGCGGGCGACGAAGTAGATCTCCTCCTGGTCCTTGTGGCGGTGTCCGTAGGAGCCCTTGCCGCCGGTGTCCGCCGGCATCACCCGCCAGGTGAACGCAACGGCCGAGCACCCCAGAGCATCCGTGTAGGAGCGCATCTCCCCGAAGCCGGGGTACTCGCCCATCCAGTCGACGGCTTCCTCGCGGGAGGTGACTGAGTAGTCGGCCATCAGTCCTCCCGTCCGGGCTCCTCCGCTTCCACTTCCTCCTCGTCGGGATCGTCGGCCTGCTCTACCGCGGTCTCGGTGAGGGTGTCGGGCGTCGCGGCCCGGTAGTGGGTCTGAAATTCCTCGAGCGTCGCGCCGAGGCCGTCCTCGTCGACGGGGACTTCGTCGGAGATCCGCACCCAATCCGAGCCCTCGTAGGCCTCCATGTTGAAGATCTCCTGGTCGATGGAGGTCGAGTCGTCGACGACCACGACGATCTCGGTCTGCGGATTGAAATAGGTGCCCGGCCGCAGGAGCATGTCGTCGACCTCGATGATCCGCGTCTCGATATCCGCCATCGAGCGCGATCCTATCTATTGGCCGAGGTTCTCCAGCTCACGCAGCTGGCGCTCGACCTCCTGCTCGACGTCGAGCGGCTCCTTGCCCTGGCGGGCGCGGCGCTCGTTGCGAGCGACGACAAGCTGCCGGACCTCGGCCGCGAGCTGCCGATCCGTCCCCGCCGGCACCGCCGGGGCCTCGGTGAGCAGCCGGTTCAGCTCGGCGGTGACGTCGACCGGCTTCTCGCCCCGTGTCCGCTGGCGGTAGGCCTTCGCCTCGAGCAGCTGGCGGATCTCGTCCTCCCGGGCGGCGGGCCCTGCCTCCGCGTCGCTGTCGGTGATCTTCGATGGCAGGTCGCTCTCGTACTCGACCGAGAATTGCCCCTTGCCGACCTGGTCCAGCGCGTTCTTGGCGCCCAGCACGAAGGTGAGGAGCGCGATCGGGATCGTCGTGAAGACGATGATCAAGATCACATCACCGGTGCTGAGGCTGAGCGCGATGGGGAGCACGGACCCAGGTTAAGACCGGTTGGGATGCGGCGCAAGGCCGCCGATCGAACCGTCTGACCCCCGAACCGATTTCGGTATCCTGGGTGTCCGTTTGGTTGACTGACCAGTCAATCGGCAGGTCACCAACCGTCTCTTCCTGCGCACTCAAAAGGAGCTTTCAGCCTTGGTTGACTTCACGCTGACGGACGAGCAGAAGGATCTCCGCGAGTTGGCCCACAACTTCGCCGAGAAGGAGATTCGCCCCGTGGCCTGGGACTACGACCGCGACGGTACGTGGCCCCAGGAGATCATCAACAAGGCGTGGGAGGTGGGTCTCATGAACGTCCACGTCGCCGAGGCCTACGGCGGCCCCGGGCTCGACCACCTCTCCGGCTGCCTGATCGAGGAGGAGCTCGGCTGGGGCTGCTCCGGCATCGGGACCACCCTGATGGCCAACGGACTCGCATCCGCGCCCCTCTTCATCGGTGGCTCGGAGGAGGTCAAGAAGAAGTACCTCACCATGCTCACCGAGGAGCCCAAGCTCGCCTCCTTCTGCCTCACCGAGCCGGACGCCGGCTCCGACGTCTCGGGCATGAGGACGACCGCCGTCCGGAAGGGCGACAAGTACGTCATCAACGGCTCCAAGTGCTTCATCACCAACGGCGGCTACGCCGACTGGTACACGGTCTATGCGAAAACCGATAAGGACGCCGGCCACCGCGGGATCTCCGCGTTCGTCGTTCCCAAGGACGACACGGTCACCGTTGACAAGAAGGAGGACAAGCTCGGACAGCGCGCCTCCAACACAGCGACGATCACCTTCAACGAGACCGAGGTCCCTGCCGAGAACCTGCTCGGCGAGGAGAACCACGGCTTCAAGCTTGCGATGCAGACGCTGGACTTCACGCGTCCCGGCGTCGCGGGCCTCGCGGTCGGCATCGCCCGCGCCGCGTTCGAGTTCGCCTCCGAGTACTCGAAGGAGCGCGTCCAGTTCGGCGTCCCGATCGCCATGCACCAGGCGGTCGCGTTCATGATCGCCGACATGGCGACGAAGGTCGAGGCCGGGCGCCTGCTCACCTGGAAGTCGGCGGTGCTCCTCGACCAGGGGCAGCGCAACACGCTGGTCGCTTCGCACGCGAAGCGGTTCGCCGCGGACAGCGCGATGGAGGTCACCATTGACGCCGTCCAGGTCTACGGCGGGTACGGCTTCATCAAGGAGTACCCCGTCGAGAAGCTGATGCGCGACGCGAAGATCATGCAGCTGTACGAGGGCACGTCGCAGATCCAGCGGCTGGTCATCGCACGCGAGGTCCTGATGCCCCGCAACATCGACGCCCCGGAGCCGGAGACCACCAAGCAGGACACCGAGGTGGCCGCCGCGCAGTCCGAGCAGGCCCCGGCGACCGCCGAGGTCGCCTAGCCGAGCGGTTGCAGCACCGGCGCGCCGGCTAGGCGCGCCGGTTCGGGCTGACGGCGATCATCAGGCCGATCGTCGTCAGCACGATCACGCCCAGGACGAGGCCCTGGGCCCAGCCGTTGATGCCCCAGGCGACGGCGTAGACGAGCACGCCCAGCAGGACCACTGCGAGCGCCATGAAGGCCAGCACCGGCCGGCGGTTCGTCACCCGTAGGGTCCGGTCGGGGCTGGACAGATCCTGTCGCTCGTACTGCGCCCGGTCCTGAACGTTCATATTCGCCATCTCATCGCCCTCCTTGTAGGCCTCGGCCCAGGCTACACCCCTCCACAGGCGAATGGAAGTGCGGATGATCACACGTGGGGGCGCCGATCCATCGGTGGACCGTATAGTCGCCTGCGCATGGCCGACGAGCGTGAGAAGGGCTCGGCGCCCGGTTCGCGCCGACTGGCCGAGGCGGCACGAGCCGCCCGGACGCGCGGTCGTTCGGAGCCGCGCCAGGCGGGGCGGCGAAGCGGCGGCGCGATGGACGTCTTCGGCGGGGAGATCCGGCGGCGCGACGTATTCCCGCTGCTTGTCCTGCATCTGATCGAGCGCGAGCCCGCCTACGGCAACCGGCTGATCGAGGAGATCGAGGACATCACGAACGGCGTGATCTCGGTGAATCCCAACACGATCTATCCGCTGCTCCGGGACCTCGAGGCGCGCGGGCTGATCGAGGGCCAGTGGGAGCACCCCGACCGCCGCACCCGGCGCTTCTACTCGATGACCGCCGCGGGCCGGAAGGAGTACCGGCGCCTTGTCGAGGAGGTCGAGCCATTCCTCGACTCGGTGATCAAGTCGGTGACCCTGATCAAGCGCGAGATCTACAGCAACCACGCCGCGGGCGAGGACGGATGAGCGGCGTCGCGGCCTCGGTCCCAGTGAGGGCGTCGCTCGCGGAGGTCTGGGACTACTACTTCGACCCGGCGGGGTGGCCGGCCTGGGTGGACGGCTTCGCCCGCGTCGAATCCGACATGGGATATCCGGAGGTTGGCGGAACCCTGCGCTGGAGCTCGACCCCGGCGGGACGCGGGACGGTCACCGAGCGGGTCGTCGAGCACGAGTCACGCAGGCTTCACCGAGTCGAGTACGAGGACCCGGAGACGACCGGTCAGCTCAGCGTCACCTTCGCCATCGAGGGCGAGGGGACGATGGTGACCCAGGAGCTCGATTACCGGCTGCGGGACCGCGGCGTGTTCGCGAAGGTGACCGACCGCCTGTTCATCCGCTCGCAGATGCGCGGGTCCCTGAGCCGCTCGCTCGCCCGCCTGAGGCTCGAGGTGGAGGAAGTGGCGGCCGGAACCCGACCCTGAGCTCTCTTATAGCCTTCCCCGGCGCCAAAGACCAGTAACCGCACCAGCAAGTTTCGGGGCGAAGGCCCCTACCTACACACCCCTGGAGGTCGCAAGCAGTGTTCGTGTTCAAAGCCGCCGTGCTCGGCGCTGGAACGATGGGCGGCGAGATCGCGCAGGTGATCGCGTCGGCCGACGTTCCGGTCGTGATGAAGGACGTCAAGCAGGAGTTCATCGACGCGGGCCTGACCAAGGCGCGCGAGGTGACCGAGGGCCAGCTCGCCAGCCTCGTGAAAAAGGAGAAGCTGACGCAGGAGCAGGCCGACGAGCGTCGCGAGGAGATCCTCGGGCGGATCACGGGCACCACCGAGTACGCCGGCTTCGGCGACGCCGACTTCGTCATCGAGGCCGTCCCTGAGCGGATGGAGATCAAGCAGGCCGTCTTCGCCGAGCTTGACGAGGTCACGCCCGGGCACGCGATCCTGGCATCGAACACCTCGGCGCTCTCGATCTCCGAGATCGGCGCGGCGACCACGCGCCCCGACCAGGTGGTGGGCTTTCACTTCTTCTATCCAGCATCGGTGATGCGGCTTATCGAGATCGTCGAGGGGGAGTTCACCTCCGAAGAGACCAGCCAGACGGCATCCAACTTCGCGATGCAGATCCGCAAGAACCCGATTCGCTGCGGCGAGGAGCCGGGGTTCGTTGTCAACCGGGTCCTGAACTCGGCTGCCTCGGAGATCTGGCGCTACAAGGATGAGAGCGGCCGCTCGGCGGAGGAGATCGACAAGGAGATCGCCGACGCGAAGGTCACTCCGATGGGCCCGTTCTTCCTCGCCGACCTGCTCGGCCTCGACACGGTCCTGCACGTCGCCGAGCACCTCCACGCGAGCTACGGCGATCGCTTCTACGTCCAGCCGGAGATGAAGGAGTTGGTGGAGGCCGGCAATCTCGGCCAGAAGACCGGCCAGGGCTACTACACACACGGAGGCTGAGATGGAGGCCGCAACCGCTGAGATGACCGTCGTCGACCGCTTTCAGCTGAAGGCGTTCGTCGAGGCCGCGATGCTCGTCGACGAGGGGGTCGCGACCACCAAGGACGTCGACCTCGGCCTGATGATGGGCGCCGGGATACTGCCCGGCCCGCTCGCCCGCGCCGACGAGGCCGGGCTGGACGAGATGCTCGACCGTCTCGAGCTCGCCCAGCGCGAGTGGGGCGACGGCTTCGCGCCACCGCTCCTGCTCCGGCGACTCGTGAACCAGGGGCGCCTGGGCAAGAAGACCGGCCAGGGGTTCTTCTTCTACCCCCAGCCAGACGGCATCCAACTTCGCGATGCAGATCCG
>DASQCL010000101.1:0-48478 GCA_035634715.1 Solirubrobacterales bacterium | reverse complement strand
TCGAATCGGCGGGCCAGGGCCGCGCGTGAGGTCGCGAAGAACACGGCCACGTCCAGCCGGCCACGAGCGCTGGTCCGCGTCTCGACTCCGTCGGGGAGCTCGCCGAGGGCGCGATCGAAGCCGCCGGGCGCATCCAGGAGGCCGACGCGGTGCCCCTCCTTGATCCCGAGCTTGCGGGGCAGCGGCGTTCCCGAGTAGCCGGCCATGCCGGCAGGCTAAGGGTCAGACCGGGAGGTGCTCCTGGACGCGCCCCTCCCCCACCATCCGGCCCTCGTCGAGCCTCACGACCCAGTCGGCCATCCGCCGAGCCTGCGCAAGGTCGTGGGTCACCAGGACGGTCGACGCGTTCACGCGCTCCCGGAGGTGGAGCAGAGTCGCCTCCACGGCTCGCCGCGCTTCCGCGTCCAGCGCCGACGTCGGCTCGTCGAGCAGCAGCACGCGTGGCTCCAGCGCCAGCGACCGCGCCAGCATCACCCGCTGCTGCTCTCCAACCGAGAGCCGGCTCGCCGGCCGCTCGGCGAACGTCGAGTTGAGGCCGGCAAGGTCGAGGAGCCGCGAGACGTCGGGATCACGGCCCGCGAGATCCCCCGCGAAGCGGATGTTGTCCTCGACCGTCCCCTCGAGCGGCGCGGGCAGCTGCGGCACCAGGCACACCTCGCGCCGGAGCTCGAGCGGGTCTCGCTCGCGAACGTCGGCGCCCTCGTATCGAACGGTCCCCGATGCCGGATCGGCCAGCCGGTTGAGGAGCCGCAGCAGCGTCGACTTCCCGCTCCCCGACGGCCCGGCGATGCAGCTCGCGCCCTTGGGCAGCGAAGCGCTGACGTCCTGCAGCACCGTCTTGCCGCCGCGCTCCAGCGTCACTCGGTCGAGCTCGAAGAGCACGCGGCGGATTATCGCGGGACCTCTGGCTGTGGCGTAGGCGTATACCGGCTACACGACCTCGGGAGGAACTCGTGAAACGCCGAATAAGCCTCGTCACAGCACTGGCAGCCATCGCAACTCCGCTTCTCACCGCCGCCCCGGCCCTGGCCAAGGGTGGCTCGAGGGACGGCGGCTATCTGGACGCGAAGGGCGTCGTGGCGGCAAGCGGCCTGCAGACGCCGCCTCGCGCGATCGTGGGACCGCCCGGGTCGGGCTTGCTCTATATCGCACAGCCGAGTGATGAGGGCGTCAATCTCGCGCGGGTGGACACTGCCGGCGGTGGGACCGTCACTGCCCACTCGAACTACGGCGGCTTCACCATCCCGACGGTCGCGCTCGACAAATCGACGAGCGGGCTGTCCGCGGATGGGAACACGCTGGTCCTCGCCGAGCCGTTGGCGGGCCTCGGGGCGGCATCGAGCCGGTTCGACGTTTTGAAGGCGAGGTCGTTGCGGGTTCGGGAGAGCGTCAGCCTGCGTGGCAGCTACAGCTTCGACGCGATCTCGCCGGACGGGAACCTCATCTATCTGATCGAGTACACGAACCCCGCGAACCCGAGTCAGTACCTGGTTCGGGCGTACGACGTTCAGGCAGGGCACTTGCTGCGGAAGCCGGTGATCGATCCGAGCGAGGCGGGCCAGCCGATGACGGGCAAACCTGTGACCCGCGCCATGAGCCCGAACGGGCAGTGGGCCTACACCCTGTACCAGGGGTCCGACGAGGGACCGTTCGTGCACGCACTCGACACCTCAGGACGCAGCGCCAAATGCATCGACCTCGATGGGCTCAACCTCCCAACAAACCTCTCGGGATCGCGACTCGTGGTGAGCGGCGATGGAGACCGGCTGACGATCCTCCGCCACGGCAGCGAGCTCGGAGCCATCGACACGGACACGTTCGCCGTCAGCCCGCCCTCGACGCCCTCCAATGGCCACGGGTTTCCCTGGGTCCTGATCGCAATCCTGGCCCTTGTCGCAGCCGCCGGGGCGGGAATCACGTCTCGCGTCGTGCGCCGTCGGCGGAGGGTCGCATCGGGTTAGCGACCAGCCTCGTGGTGGGCCTGCTCGCGGCTGGCGCCCTCGGGGCGCCGGCCGGCCGAGCAGCCGATCCGGTCCACGTCCGGGACCCCGTCACGGTTGGGCACTCGAGCGAAGGGCGGCCGATCCAGCTCCGCGAGTACGGGCCGGCGCGTACGCAGCGGCGCGTGCTGGCCTTCGGATGCATCCACGGAACCGAATGCGCTGCCTCGGACATCCCGAAATTCGGGCTACGAGCTGGGGCACTGACGGCCGGCAGCGTCTTCTATGTCCCAAACCTGAATCCAGACGGCCTGGCTGAGGGGACCCGCCTGAACGGGCGGGGAGTCGATCTCAACCGGAACTTTCCGGTCGCGTGGGAGCCCATCGGCGTGCCTTGGGACCTCCAGTACTCGGGACCACATCCGTTCTCCGAGCCCGAAACGCGCATCGCCGCGAGACTGATCCGCAGCATTCGTCCGAACGTGACCATCTGGTTCCACCAGGAGGCGGAGCCGATGGTCCGGGCTTGGGGTCCGAGCGTGCCGGCGGCGCGACGGTTCGCCCGTTACCTGCGGCCGGTGCGCTATACGCCCGTCCCGTTCCGCCGCCTGCCCTGGCTGCCGGGGACCGCGCCGAACTGGCAGAACCATCGATTTCCCGGGACTGCCTCGTTCGTCGTCGAGCTGCCACCCGGCCCCCTGCCCCACGATGACGCACTCCTGATCGGCGCGGCCGTCGCGCGGCTCGCCGATCGAGGCTGAGATGGACCTTTCGGCACCCGCGATACGTATTGGATGAATGTGGCGATCGGCGGCCGTTAGAGGGAAGATGGCCGTGCCCGGCGCGCGGTTGGCCGCCGCAGGCCCCGGGGAGGAGATCCAACTGGCAACCGACGGGAGCACGGAGAGCGTCGCGGTACCCCTGCGGGCGACGCGCACCAAATCCCCGTCGAAGGCGCTCGACCGGCGCCGGGAGAGGCGCTGGATCAGGGCCGCGCAGGGAGGATCGGACGAGGCGCTCGAGCAGCTCTACAGGCACCACTGGCCGTGGGCTCACCGTGCCGCGTATCTGGTCGTCCACGACGCTGCCGCCGCTGAGGACATCGCCCAGGAGGCGTTTCTCGCCGCGATCAGGTCGCTCGAGCGGTTCGATCGCCGACGACCCTTCGGGCCGTGGTTGAACCGGATCGTTGTCAATCGCGCGATCGACTGGGCTCGGGCACGATCGCTGCGCAGCGAGACGGCGGCCAATCCGGAAGTGGACTCGCCGACTTCCGGTCAGCCCGACCTCCCCGAGCTCAGCTCCGCCGTCTACTCCGACGACACCGTGGCGGCCCTGCGGACACTCTCTCCGGAGCAGCGCGCGCTCATCGTCCTTCGTTATCTCCTCGAGTACACGCCGGGTGAGATCGCCGACGTGCTCGAGCTGCCGAGGGGCACGGTGAACTCGAGGCTGCGACGCGGCCTCGACCGGCTTGCGACGGAGATGGAGGCCCGCTGATGGCGCGCGACCTTCAGGAGCGGCTCCACGACGCTCCGATTCCCGACGAGGACGGGGCATGCGAGCGCGGCTGGCAGGTCGTCAGCGCCGCGTACGCCGACCGCCGTCCCGTGACGCAGCCCGCCCGGATTCCGATGCGCGTCGCGGTCGCCGCCGGATTGGCCGCACTCATCCTGGCGCTCGTCTTGACTCCGGCGGGAGCGAAGGTCGTCGACTTCGTTCGTGACGTCGTCAAGCCGAGCGCCAAGGAGGCGGCGCCACTCACCGCCCTGCCGGCCCCCGGAGACCTTCTGGTCGAGTCCTCGCAGGGGCCTTGGGTCGTGCACCGCGACGGATCACAGCGGCTCTTGGGCGACTACAGGCAGGCGAGCTGGTCCCCGCACGGCTACTTCGCGGCGGTGACGAGCGAGCATCAACTGAGCGCCGTAGAGCCGGACGGCACCTTGAGGTGGTCGCTCAATCGAGACCGGCCCCGTGACCCTCGATGGCTGCCGGATACCGGGGTCCGAATCGCCTACCGCACCGGATCGTCGATGCGGGTCGTCGGTGGGGACGGCGTCGGCGATCACCTCGTCGACCGAGACGTGGCTCCGACCGCCCCAGCGTGGGCGGCACCGCTGCCGCAGGCCAAGCTGGGAAGCGGCACGGGCCAGTACGTGCTCGCCCTCGCGAAGCCCGACGGCACGGTGGAGGAGGTCGACGCCGACTCGGGCACGATGTTCTGGCGCTCTGGCTCCGGCCCCGTGCCGGAGGTGCTGGACTGGTCCGCCGACGGCTCGCGGCTCGCAGCGTTGTCGGCGACCGAGCTTCGGGTCTTCACCGCTCAGGGGGACCTGACACAGACGGTGCATCTCCCGAGCGGGCTGCGGGCCGCCGACGGCGAGTTCGCGCCATCGGGGAAGTCGTTCGCGGTGACAGCTACGAAACGCACGGCACATGGCCGGCGGAGCGAGGCGCTGATCATCAGGCTAGGCACCGCGATGCCCAAGCCGCGGGCCCTGCTCGCCGACCCGGGAACGTTCAGCAAGGTGTCCTGGTCGCCGGACGGCCGTTGGCTGTTATTCGCGTGGCCGGACGCGGACGCCTGGGTCTTCGTTCGACCTGAGCATCCCGGTCATGTCGAGACCGTCGGGGACATCAACCGGCAATTCAGCCCGGGCGCGAGTTCCAGCGGCGCCGGTGGGTTCCCGCGCCCGGCCGGCTGGTGTTGCACCGTGGCGGGCACCGGTTAGCGCACTGGGCCACACGCAAGATTCGTTCCGGCGCACCCCGGGCACCGAGGAAGTCGCGCTAACTTGCGAAACTGAAGGGAGCGATGAGTTTCGCCATGTATTGCGGTCTGAATGGTTGACGACGATGCCTAGAGCTATTTGGAGTGGATCGATCAGCTTCGGGCTCCTCAATGTGCCCGTGAAGCTGTACAGCGCCGTCTCACGCAAGAACGTGAGCTTCCGCGAGTTGCGCGAGAAGGACGGCTCGCGTATCCGCCACAAGCGCGTGGCCGAGGCCGACGGTGAGGAGGTGTCCTACGAGGACATCGTCAAGGGATACGAGGTGGCGCCAGAGCAGTACGTGGTGATCACGCGGGACGAGCTCGAGGAGATCGACCCGAAGAAGACCCGGGCGATCGAGATCCAGGACTTCGTCGACCTCGACGACATCGATCCCATCTACTTCGACCATCCCTATTACCTCGGCCCCGATAAGGGCGCCGAGAAGGCCTACGCGCTGCTGGTAAAGGCGATGGGCGACGCGAAGAAGGTCGCTGTCGCGCGCTTCGTGCTGCGAAACCGCGAGCACCTCGCCGCGATCCGCCCGGCCGACAACGTCCTCACCATGGCCACGATGCGCTTCGCCGACGAGGTCGTTGCCCCCGGCGAGCTCGGCGAGGACGTCGTCCCCGAGGACGGCCGCAAGCTCGACAAGCGCGAGGTCGACATGGCCAAGCAGCTGATCGACTCGCTCACGGCGGACTTCGATCCGAGCAAGTACCACGACGAGTACCGCGAGGAGCTTTTGTCCCTGATCGACCGCAAGGCGCAGGGGAAGTCCGTGGTCGAGGCGGTATCCGAGGAGCCCACGCCGACCAAGGCGCCCGACCTGATGGCCGCCCTCGAGGAGAGCCTCGCGGCCGTCCGCGGCGAGCCGCTGTCCGGCGGCGATGGTGACGGTGCGGCCAAGAAGCCCAAGCGCTCGACGGCGAAGAAGTCGCCCTCCCGCTCGAAGTCCTCCCAGTCCAAGTCGCGATCGCGAAGCAAGGCCAAAGCAGCCAAGTAGACGTCGACGGGCACCAGCTCGAGCTGACGAATCTCGACAAGGTGCTCTGGCCCGAGGTCGGCTTCACCAAGGGCGAGATGATCGACTATTACGCGCGGATCGCCGACGCGATCCTGCCCCACATCCGCGCGCGCCCGATGACGCTCAAGCGCTACCCCAACGGCGTCGCGGAGAAGCACTTCTACGAGAAACGCTGCCCTAAGCACCGCCCCGACTGGGTTGAGACGGCGCCGATCTGGAGCGGGCGCAACGAGGGTGAGATCGACTACTGCGTGTGCGACGACCGCGCGACGCTCATCTGGATGGCCCAGCTGGCGTCGCTCGAGCTCCATCCGTCGCTCTCGCGCTCGAAGGAGATCGAGCGGCCCACGGTCCTGGCATTCGACCTCGACCCCGGCGCGCCGGCGACCATCATGGAGTGCTGCACGATCGCGCTGCGGCTACGAGAGCTGTTCGGCGACCTCGGTCTCGAGAGCTTCCCCAAGACCTCCGGGTCCAAGGGCATCCAGGTCTATGTCCCGCTGAACACGAAGATCGCCTACGAGCAGACGAAGCCCTTCGCACGCGCCGTCGCGCAGCTGCTCGAGCGCCAGGACCCGGACCTCGTCGTCTCGCGGATGGCGAAGAACCTGCGCAAGGGCAAGGTGCTCGTGGACTGGAGCCAGAACGACGAGCACAAGACGACGGTCTCCGTCTACTCCCTACGGGCCAGAGAGCGCCCCACGGTCTCGACGCCCGTCGAGTGGAAGGAGGTCGAGCGAGCGCTCAAGCGGGAGGACCCCGATCTCCTCAGCTTCGAGGCGGGCGAAGTGCTGAAGCGCGTGAAGAAGTCCGGCGACCTGTTCGCACCGGTGGCCGAGCTGAAGCAGAAGCTGCCCGACCTCGAGCAGGCCGTCAGGTGACGGGCAGCGCCTCGCGCCGCGGGCGCGGACGCACCGCCCGGACCGCCACCGCGAGGCGGCGCACCCCCTCGGCCAGTTGGTCCGGCTTGAGGCAGCCGAACGACAGCCTGGCGCAGCGACGCGGCCTGACGACGCCCGACTACAGGGCCTGGCGCACGACGGGGTGCCGGCTTGCGCTCGCCTCGTCCAGCCGCCGCACCGGCGTCGTATAGGGCGCCTTCCGGGCGATCTCCGGATCGCTCTCCGCCTCGGCGAGGATCTCGTCGAAGGCTTCGGCGAGAGCGTCGAGGGCCTCTCGCGTCTCCGTCTCGGTGGGCTCGACCATCAGCGCTTCGTCGACGAGGAGTGGGAAGTAGATCGTCGGCGGGTGGAAGCCGAAGTCCAGCAGGCGCTTGGCGACGTCCAGGGTCTTGACGCCCAGCTCCCGCTTCGCGGGCGCGCCGGAGAGGACGAACTCGTGCATGCAGGTGCGGTCGAAGGCGACCGGCAGGTAGCGCCCCGCGCGGCCCTCCCGAAGCTTCGCCAGCAGGTAGTTGGCGTTCAGCACCGCCGTCTCGGAGGCCTCGGTGAGCCCGTCGCCGCCGAGGCTCCGGATGTACGCGTAGGAGCGCACGAAGACGCCAAAGTTGCCCGCGAAGCCGCGCAGGCGGCCGATCGACTTGGGCTGCGCGTAGTCGAAGTCGTACGCCGGCGAGGCGCCATTGCCGCCCTCCGAGCGGACGATGCGCGGCACCGGCAGGTAGGGCTCGATTCGATCCGAGACGGCGATCGGGCCCGCGCCGGGGCCACCGCCGCCGTGCGGCTGCGAGAACGACTTGTGGAGGTTCACGTGGACGATGTCGAACCCCATGTCGCCCGGGCGGCTGCGGCCCATGATCGCGTTCAGGTTTGCGCCGTCGTAGTAGAGGGTCGCCCCGCTGGCGTGGACAACCCGGGCGATCTCGGTGATGTTCTCGTCGAAGACGCCGAGCGTGTTCGGGTTGGTGAGCATCAGGCAGGCGACGCTCTCGTCGATCTTCGAGCGCAGGTCGTCCAGGTCCACCCCACCCCGCTCGTCGGTCGCAACCTTCACCACCTCATAGCCGGCCATCGTCACCGACGCGGGGTTCGTCCCGTGTGACGTGTCCGGCGTCAACACGCGGGTGCGCTCCTCGCCGCGGTCCTCGTGGTAGGCGCGGGTGAGGAGCAGCCCGGCGAGCTCGCCATGTGAGCCGGCCGAAGGCTGAAGGCTCACGTGCGGCAGGCCGCAGATCTCCGAGAGCGAGCGCTCCAAGCGCCACATGAGGTCGAGAGCCCCCTGCGCCCGCTTCGGCGACTGGGCGGGGTGCAGGCGCGCGTGGCCGGGCAGGGCCGCGACCCGCTCGTTAAGGCGCGGGTTGTGCTTCATCGTGCACGAGCCGAGCGGGTACGGCCCGGTGTCGAGGTCGAAGTTGCGGCGCGAGAGGCGGTTGTAGTGGCGGACGATCTCCGGCTCGGAGACCTCCGGAAGCTGCGGGGGGCGCTCGCGGCGCAGGTTGGCCGGGATCAGGTCGGCGAGGGAGCGCTCGGGGACGTCCGTCTTCGGCACCGAGCCGGCCCGGCGGCCCGCCACGGAGCGCTCGAAGATCGTGGTCGCGCGCTCGCGCTGCTGCGCCGTGGGGGTATCGGCGTTGGAAGGCGGTGAGAGGGCGGTGCCTGAGGTCACGAGGCGACCTCTTCCGGTATTGGCGCTTTTTGAACCGTATGGGTTCGTAAAGCGCCAATTGCCGCGCCGAGCGAGTCCGCCAGGCGGTCGATGTCCTCCTTCGAGCGGCGCTCCGTGATCGCCACGAGCAGGCCGTCCTCGTACTCCGGGTACTCGCGGGCGAGCGGATAGCCGGCGGCGATCCCGTCCTCTGCGACCCGGTCGAGTACCTCGTCAACCGGAGCGTCCAGCCGGACGGCGAACTCCCGGACAACCGGCGCCTCGTGGAGTAGCTCGACTCCCTCGACGCCCGCGAGGCGCTCGCGCGCGTACGCGGTGCGCCTGGCCATCAGCTCGCCGAGCTCGACGATGCCCTGCCGGCCGAGCCAGGCGAGGTAGATCACGCCGCCCAGCGCGTTCAGCGCCTGCGACGTGCAGATGTTGTGGGTCGCCTTCTCGCGGCGGATGTGCTGCTCGCGAGTCTGCAGCGCGAGCACGAACCCGCGGCGCCCGTCCGCGTCGGTCGTCTCGCCAGCGATCCGGCCGGGCATCCGGCGCAGGTGCTCCTCAGTGGCGGCGAAGAACCCGAACGACGGGCCACCGAAGTCGAGCCGCCCGCCCATCGACTGCCCCTCGCCCAGTGCGATGTCGACGCCGGACTCGCCGGGGGGCCGCAGAACGCCGAGGGTGAGCGGGTCGACGGCGGCGACGGTGAGCGCGCCCGCTTCCTTCGCGACCGCTGCCAGCGCCTCCAGGTCCTCGACCGCGCCGAGGAAGTTCGGGTTCTGGACGAACACGGCGGCCGTGTCCGTGTCGACGGCCTCGGCTAGCTCGGCCGCGTCGGTGACGCCACCGTCCAGCCCGACTTCGACCACGTCGGCGCCGAACCCTTTGGCGTAGGTGCGGAGCGTCTCGCAGCTGTGCGGGTGAACGCCTCGCGAGACAACGAGCTTCCGCCGTCCCTTGGTCGCGCCGATCGCCAGGTAGGCGGCCGAGGCCACGGAGGACGGCCCCTCGTAGAGCGACGCGTTGGACACCGGGAGCGCGGTGAGCTCGGAGATCGCGGTCTGGAACTCGAACATCACCTGCAGGCCGCCCTGGGAGACCTCCGGCTGGTACGGCGTGTACGGGGTGAGGAACTCGGAGCGCTGGGTGATCGCGTCGACGATCGCCGGCACGTAGTGGTCGTACATCCCGGCGCCGAGGAAGCAGACCTCGGCGTCAGCGTGGGCGTTGCGCGCCGCGAGGCCCGCCAGGTGGTCGAAGCACTCGGTCTCCGTTAGACCGTCCGGCAGGTCGAGCGCGCGATCCAGGCGCACTTCGGCCGGGACCTGGTCGAACAGCTCCTCGATGGAGCCGGCGCCGATGGCGTCCAGCATCGCCTGGCGGTCCGAATCGGTGGCTGACGTATACCTCGTCATGCCCGACTGAGCTTAGAGAGGGCCTCCGACTCCTACTCGTCCTCGAGCAGCTTGCGGTAGGCAGCCACGTCGAGCAGCTCGTCGACCTCCGAGGGGTTCGTGAGCTTCACGCGGACCAGCCATCCCTCGCCGTACGGGTCCTCGTTCACCACCTCGGGGCTGTCGGAGACCGCGTCGTTGACGGCCGTTATCTCGCCGGAGAGCGGCGCGTAGACGTCGGAGACGGCCTTGACCGACTCCACCTCGGCATACGCCTGGTCCTTGGTCGTCTCCGAGCCCACCTCGGGCGGCTCATAGAAGACGACCTCGCCGAGCGCGTCCTGGGCGTACCAGGTGACGCCGAACGTTGCCTCGTCGCCGTCGATCCGGGCCCAGTCGTGCTCGGGGTGGTACCGGAGGCCCTCCGGGTAGCTCTCGTCGGCCATCTGTTACTCGCTCTCCTTTCTGTACAGGGGTTTCGATTCGATGCGGGCTGGGCGGCGCTTGCCGCGGACGTCGATCTCCAGCTCCGTTCCCGGCTCGGACAGCTCCGCGGCGACGTAGCCCATGCCGATCCCGACGTCCATGCACGGCGACAGGGTCCCGCTCGTGACCACGCCGACCTCCCGGTCGTCGCTGACCACCGCGTTCCCCTCGCGGGGGATGCCGGCGGCCGTGAGGACGAACGGCGCAAGCTTCTGCTCGGTGCCGCTGTCACGAGCGGCGGCGACGGCCTCCGAGCCGATGAATCCCGTCGCCTCCTTGCAGCACCACCCGAGGCCCGCCTCGATGGCGTTCCGGCTCTCGTCCATGTCGTTGCCGTACAAGTGAAAACAGACCTCGAGCCGAAGTGTGTCCCGCGCGCCGAGGCCGGTCGGCTTCGCACGCGCGGCGAGCAGCGCGTCCCAGACATCCGTCGCTGCGTCGGCCGGCGGCAGGAGCTCGACCCCGTCCTCGCCCGTGTAGCCGGTTCCGCATACGAGCGTCTCGGCGCCGGCGACGTCCATGACGGCGGTGTGCATGCGAGCGGGCAGCTCCGCCGAGGCGAGGCCCGCCACGATGCGGCGCGCGTCGGGCCCCTGGACGGCCAGCATCGCGTAGCGGTCGATCGCGTCGATCACGTCCGCGTCGAACTCGCCGGCGTGATCGGCGAACCAGGCGAAGTCCTTGTCGTGGTTGGCGGCGTTGGTGACGGTCAGGTAGCGGTCGTCGGCGAGCCGGTAGGTGAAGAGGTCGTCGAGGATCCCGCCGTCCTCGAGGCAGAGGACGGAGTACTGAGCGCCGCCCACCTCGAGCTTCGAGACGTCGTTGGACAGCAGGCGCTGGAGCAGGTCCTGCGCCCCGGGACCGGAGGTCTCGATCTCGCCCATGTGCGATACGTCGAACACGCCGCAGGAGGTGCGCACGGCAACGTGCTCCTGCCGCACTCCCTCATAGGAGACGGGCATCTCCCAGCCCGCGAATGGGACGAGCTTCGCTCCCGCCGCCTCGTGAGCCTCGAACAGGGGTGTGCGCCTCAGAGCCGTGGTGGCCACCACGGCAGCAGGCTAGCGGCGCGGGGTGCTAGTTGCCGCGGAGGAAGTCCGGGACGTCGATGTCGCCCTCGGAGACCTGGAGCTCGCGCCGCTCGCGGTCCTCGAGACCGCTGACGCCGCGGCGGCGTGCCCGGTCGCGGACCTGGATCGGCCGGCGCGCAAGGGTCTCGAAGCCCTCGAAGCCGGTGGCGATCACCGTGACCCGGACCTCGTCGCCCATCGTCGGGTCGATCACGGTGCCGAAGATGATGTTCGCGCCCTTGTCGGCGGTCCCGACAACGATGTCGGCCGCCTCGTGGACCTCGAACAGGTTGAGGTCCTCGGAGCCGGTGAAGTTGAGGAGCATTCCGGTGGCGCCCTCGATGGACTCCTCCATCAGCGGCGAGGAGACCGCCATCTTGGCCGCCTCGGCCGCGCGGTTCTCGCCGGCGGCGGAGCCGACGCCCATCATCGCCGAGCCCGCCTCGGACATGACGGCGCGGACGTCCGCGAAGTCGAGGTTGATCTGACCCGGGGTCGTGATCAGGTCGGTGATGCCCTGAACGCCCTGGCGAAGGATGTCGTCGGCCATGCGGAAGGCCTCGCTGATCGAGGTGCGCCGCTCGACGACCTCCAGCAGCTTCTGGTTCGGGACCACGATGAGCGTGTCGACCTGAGAACGGAGCTTGTCGATGCCGTCGAGGGCCTGCTGCATGCGGCGCCCGCCCTCGAACTCGAAGGGCTTGGTGACGACGCCCACGGTGAGCGCGCCGATCTCCTCCTTGGCGATCTCGGCGATGACCGGCGCGGCGCCGGTCCCGGTGCCACCGCCCTCGCCGGCGGTGACGAAGACCATGTCGGCGCCCTTCAGCGCCTCCTTGATGTCGTCGCGGCTCTCGGCCGCGGCGCCGCCCCCGATCTCCGGGTTCGCACCCGCCCCGAGCCCCTTGGTGAGCTCATGCCCGATCGAAAGCTTGATGTCGGCCTCGCACGCCTGCAGGGCCTGGACGTCGGTGTTGATGGCGATGAACTCGACGCCGCGAAGGCCGGCATCGACCATCCTGCTGACCGCGTTCGTGCCACCGCCGCCGGCGCCGACGACCTTGATGACCGCGAGATACGACGATTCGACCATTGGCTTTCGCCTCTGTTCTCCCGTTGATCTGACCCGCTCGAGGCTAAAGCGGTAGTCGAGCGTTTCGACTCGGTTTCAGCCTCAAGCCCTACACGAAGGTAGGGCATCCGAGATTGTGTGTCAACGCACGCTAAGAGGAATAGCACGGAATCGTGCAAACGCCTTTACTCGACCCCGGGTCGAGGGTTGACAGTTTGCGGAGAGTCTCAGGTAGCGGTTGAGGAACGCCGCTCAGCGCCCGGTTCAGCCACCGATCGCGGGCCGGGCGGGCACGCGGACGTCGACGTAGCCCAGAGTCGTGACCTTCGGGTCGGCGAGGACCGCGGCGGCGGCGGCCCACTTCTGCGTCGAGTTCGATGCAGGGCCAAAGCGCAGGGCGATGCCGCCGTGAAGCGTGATCACCACGCCGTAGTCGTGTGTGGCCGAGACCCCCTCGATCAGCGGCTTCAGGGGCTTGGGCGCCGCCGCGATCGCGTGCGCCTCGTCGAGCGCCTCTCCCCCCAGGCGTCCGGAGGGTGGGAGCTGGTCGACCTTGAGCGCCGGGAGGTGGTTGCCCGCCACCTCGACGCCCGGCAGCAGGGATCCATCGGCGGCCACCGCGACCTGGTGGTCGCCGTCGCTCGCCGCGAGCACGGGAGTGCGCTCGGTCACGTGGACCGTGAGGCCGTGCGGGAAGCTGGCGTCGGCGGTCACCGATGCGACGGTGGGGAACCCGCTCACGGCGCTCGCGAGCTTGGAGGCGTCGAGGTCAAGCGTGGACATGCCCTTCGCGGCGTCGGTGAGCGCGGCCGTGACGCGGTCGCGGTCCGCCGAGGACACGCCCTCGACCTTGACGTTCTCGACCGCCACGAACGACGAATGGCGAAACCAGGCGAAGTAGGCGATCGCCAGGGCGCCGGCGAGCATGGCGACCACGATCAGCCGGGTTCGCCACGAGCTCAGCGAGAAGCGGGAGGAGCCGCGGGATCGCGCCGTGGGCCTGCTGCGCGGAGATCGCTTAGTGGGGGGCTTGCGGGATGACTTGGGCCGCGCCGGCGATCGGCTGGACCCAGCGCCGGCACGCCGCCTGCCCGCGGCCGTTGCGGCGGGGGTGCTCATTGGCGACATATTCGCCCCCGCCCAGGACGGCTCCTGCCTGGGGACTCAATCGCTGGGCTCGAGATCCCAGCCGGCGGGCCACTCGAGGTCGCCCAGTATCTGCACCTCGGGGTCCAGGACGACGCCGAATTCCTCGTGCACCCGCCGCCTGCCCTCCGCCATCAGGGCCAGGATGTCCGCGGTCGTCGCCCCCCCGGCGTTCTCCACGAAGTTCGCATGCTTTGGCGAGAACCGCGCGCCGCCGACCTGAAGCCCCAGGCAGCCCGCCGCCTCGAGCAACTGCCCGGCCGTGCGGCCGCCGTCAGCCGGGTTCTTGAACGTGGAGCCGAAGGTCTTGATGCCCGAAGGCTGCGCCTCGCGGCGCTGGGCCCGCATGGCCGCCAGGGTGGCCTTGATCTCCTCGACGTCTCCTTCGGCCAGGCCGAACGAAGCGCGCGACACCACCTCCCCCGGTCGCAGGTTGGAGCGCCGGTAGGAGAAGCCGAGATCCTCCGGGGTGCGTCGTTCGGCTCCACCCGGGGTGCAGACGTCCACCCATTCGAGGACCCGATCCAGCTCGCCGCCGTAGGCGTTGGCGTTCATCCGCACCGCTCCACCGACCGTCCCCGGGATGTTGATCCCGAACTCCAGCCCGGTCAGCCCCCACCGCGCGACCTTCGCGGTCGCAGAGGGCAGGCGGGCGCCGCCGCCGCAGACAACACGGGTCCCCTCCCGCTCGACCGAGCTCAGATCCCCGTCGAGCTTCAGCACCAGCCCGCGCACGCCCTCGTCGGAGACCAGGAGGTTGGAGCCCGAGCCGACGACCTCGACCGCGAGGCCCTGGTCGTCCGCCCAGCGCAGGAGCTCGATCAGCTCCTCATCGCTCGTGGGCCTCGCGAACAGGTCGGCGGAGCCGCCCGCACGGACGGTCGTCAGCCGCGCGAGGGGATAGTCGGCCTGGACGTTTCCGGGGATCTCCACTGCTGTCCTACTCGCGCTTCCCACGAGCCGGTCGGCCAGGCGGTAGATGTCCCCGGCGCCGATCGTGACCAGCACGTCGCCCTCGCGCAGCCGGGGGGCGAGGGCCCGCTCGGCGCGCTCGGCGTCCACCAGCCACCACACCGGCCTGCCGCCGGCGTGGTCGGCGGCGGCGCGCGCAACGTCCAGCCCGCTCACGCCGGCCAGCGGTCCCACCGGCTCCTCCCGCGCCGGGTAGACGTCGAGCACGGCGACCTCGTCGGCCGCGGCGAGCGCGCGCCCGAAGCCGGGCGCCAGGGCCTTGGTCCTCGAGTAGAGGTGGGGCTGGAATACGGCGATCAGGCGCCTCGGCCCGAGCTCACGGAGCGCCGCCAGCGTGGCCGCGACCTCGGTGGGATGGTGGGCGTAGTCGTCGTAGACGGTCGCGCCATCGCGCCGGCCCTTGAGCTCGAGGCGGCGAAGCATTCCGGGAAACGACGACAGGGCCGCGCTCGCACCGTCGACGTCGAGGCCCGCGAGCTTGACCGCGGCAAGCGCCGCGCGGGCGTTTAGCCGGTTGTGGCGGCCCGGCACGCGCAGCTCGAGCGGCGGGCCGGGCGCGTCGGCGTCGAATCCCACCACCCGCTGGCCCTCGGCGAGCGCGTCGAGGCTGCCGTCAGCGGGCAGCCCGAGACCGGAGGCGGGTGCGCAGAAGCGCCCGAACGCATCGATCAGCTCGGCCCGCGAGGACCAGTGGGAGTGGTGATCGAGCTCCACGTTCGTCACCACCGCGATCTCGGGGCGCAGGCGCAGGAAGCTCGCGTCGGACTCATCGGCCTCGGCGACGATCCATTCGCCGGCGCCCCACGCGGCGTTCGCGGCGGCGCCACCCTCGCCGGCCCCAGGAAGCTCACCGCCGAGCAGGAAAGCCGGGTCGGCGCCGATGGCGACGAGCGCATGGGCAAGCATCCCGGCCGTCGTCGTCTTGCCGTGGGTCCCGGCGACGGCGATCAGCCTCTTCATCGAAGAGAGCTCAGCGAGCAACTCGCCTCGGTGCATGATCCGCTGGCCCCGATCGCGCGCGATCGCGAGCTCGGGGTTGTCGGGCCCGACGGCCGTCGAGACGACCACGTCGGCGTCGGGAGGGACGGCGGAGGAGTCGTGCCCCACGCCCGGTTCGAGGCCGGCCGCTCGCAGGTGCTCCATGTAGGGGCCGTCGGAGCGGTCCGAACCGGAGACCGTGGCGCCGAGCCGCCGGCACACGAGGGCGAGCCCGCTCATGCCCGCGCCGCCGATCGCGATGAAGTGGAGCTTTCGGTCCCGCCAGTCGGTCATCGCCGGGAAGCCTGGACGATCGCCGCCGCGATGCGCTCGGCGGCGTCCGGGCGGGCCAGGGAAAGGGAGGCCGCCGACATGTCCCGCAGGCGCTGGGTGTCCGCGAAGAGCTCTCCCACCGTGCGGGCGAGCGCCGCCGCGTCGAGCGCCTCGTCCTCGATGACGAGCGCCGCGCCCGCGTCGGCCATCCAGGCAGCGTTCGCGTGCTGGTGCTGCGCCGTGGCGTACGGGTAGGGGACGAGGATCGCCGCCCGCCCGGCGGCCGCCACCTCGAACACGGAGCCGCCCGCCCTCGCGAGCACCAGATCGGAGGCGGCGAGGGCGTCGGCCAGGTTCGGCTCGTATTCGAGGAGCGTGTAGCGCTCGGCGCCCGGGGCGCAGTCGATGCGCCCTCGGGCGAGCAGGTAGTCGCGGCTGCCGGCGATGTGGAGCACGTGGTAGCCGCGGTCCCGGGCCGCCGGTCCATCGTCCGTGAAGGCGTCCAGCGCGCAGAGGTTGATCGAGCGAGCCCCTTGGCTCCCGCCGAAGACGAGCAGGCAGCGGTCATCGGCGGCGACTGAGAATCGCTCCCTCGCGCCTTCACGGTCCGCCCTGCCCACGGCCGCCGGGACGGGCCGGCCCGTCACGAGATACCGCTCCCCCTCCCGTCCCGGGATCGGAAACGCCAGGCACACGCGACGCGCCCGGCGGGCGAGCAGGCGGTTGGCGAGCCCAAGGTGGCGGTCGGCCTCGGTGAGCACCAGCGGCACCCGCAGCGACAGGGCCGCGAGGCCGGCGGGGCCCGCCACGTAGCCGCCGCCACCCATGACGACATCCGCCTCCCGCCGGCGAAGCGCCCCGCGCGCCGTCCCGGTCGCGCTGACTGCGAGGGCGCCCGCGGCGATCGCCTTCAGCGGCGAGCCGCGCTCGATTCCGCGGACGTGGAGGTAGTCGATCTCATAGCCGGCCTCGGGCGCCATCCGCGCCTCGGGGCCCTCGCGGGTGCCGAGAAACGAGACCTCGGAGCCGCTATCGCGAAGCGCGTCGGCGACGGCCAGCGCTGGAACGACGTGTCCCGCGGTCCCCCCCGCGGCTATCACGACTCTTGGCACGGCTCGTGGCCTTCCTTCCTGCGGCGGTGCTCGCTCTGCCGCGAGCTGCTCGACCGCCGTCGACGACCCGGAGTCTCGCAGCGCCGCTTCCGGTGCGGGCCGGAGCCGCGGCCGTGCCGCCCTTCGCGATGTTGAGCAGCAGGCCGGTCGAGGCGAGCATCACAAGGAGGCTCGAGTTCCCGTAGGAGACGAACGGGAGCGGGACGCCCGTCAGCGGCGCGAGCCCCATGACGGCGAAGAGGTTGACGATCGCCTGGATCAGGACCATCGAGGTCAGTCCTGCGGCGAGCAACTTCGTGTAGCGGTCCTTGGCACGCTGGGCGGTCCGGAGCCCGGCGTAGCCGTAGAGGCCGAACAGCCCGAGAAGCGCTCCGATGCCCACGAAGCCGAGCTCCTCGCCGATCACCGCGGCGATCATGTCGGTGTGGGCCTCAGGAAGATAGAAGGCCTTCTGCAGGCTCTGGCCGAGGCCGACGCCGAAGAAGCCGCCGGAGCCCATCGCGATCTTCGCCTGGATCGCCTGAAACCCGGCGCCGCTCGGGTCGCCCGTGGGATTGAGGAACCCGGTCAGGCGCTGCATCCGGTACGGCTCGATCAGGATCAGGAGCAGCACGATCGCTCCGAGGCCGGCGGCCAGGAGCAGGAGGTGCCGGATCTTCACCCCCGACGCCACGAGCAGGGCCGCTGTGCTCAGGGAGACGACGATGGCGGTGCCCAGGTCCGGCTCGGCCATCATCAACAGGCATCCCATCCCCACGACTGTGAGGTACGGAACGAGCGTGCGGATCTCGCGCGTCATCTGCGGCCGGGTCGCGAGCAGGTTCGCCCCGTAGAGGATCAGCGCGAGCTTCGCGAGCTCCGACGGCTGGATCTGAAGCGGCCCGGCACCGATCCAGCGCTGCGCCCCGTTCGCCGAGCTGCCGATGCCCGGCAGCATCACCGCGACGAGGAGGCCGAACGAGACGATCAGCAGGAGGCCCGTCAGCGGTCGCATCACCTTGGCGCCGCGCACGGACATCAGCCGCATGAGCACGAGTCCGATCGCGCCGACGGCCAGCGTTCGCTTGAGGTAGTAGGCGCTGTCCCCGCTCTGGCCCAACAGCTGGGTCGTGGAGCTCGCGCTGAACACCATCACGACACCGAACGCCAGCAGGCAAAGGGTCGCGGTGAGCAGGAGGCTGTACTCGATGGGCTGCGCGCCGGACTTGGTCCGGGTCCGGGGCCCGAGCCGGCCGAGCGAGAACGCGCTCATCGCTCGAGCTCCTCGACCAGGGAGCGGAAGTGCTCGCCCCGCTCCTCGTAGTCGCGGTAGGCGTCGAAGCTCGCGCACGCCGGGGCGAGCAGGACCACCTCGCTCCGAACGGCGTCGCGGGCGGCCTCGCGGACCGCCGCCTCCAGGTCGCCGCTGCGGCGCAGCTCCACGCCGGAGCCGGCCAGGTCGCTCGCCAGCGCATCGGCCGCCTCGCCGATCAGGTAGCAGGCGACGCAGCGCTCGGCGACCGGTTCGGCCAGGCCCTCGAAGCCGCCGCCCTTGAGCGACCCACCGAGGATCGCCCGCACCCCGCCGTCAAACGAGCGGAGCGCGGCCGCCGCCGCGGCCACGTTGGTCGCCTTCGAGTCGTTTATGTAGAGGACCCCGTCGATCTCCGCGACCCGCTCGAGCCGGTGCGGGACGCCGGGGAAGGTCCGGAGCGCCTCGCGGATGGACCCGCGATCGATCCCCATCGCCGTCGCGGCGACGGCGGCCGCCATCGCGTTGTCGGCGTTGTGCGGGCCGGGCAGCGACAGTTCGGCGACCTCCATCAGCGGCTCGGATCCCACGAAGAGAACGTCCTCGTTGATCGAGACGGCGCAATCGGGGTCGGCTCCGCGACAGTACGGAATCCGCCGGGCGCAGCCGCCCAGGTCCCTGCCTTCGAGCGCGGGCTCGTCCGCGTTGAACACGGCGACGTCGTCGTTCCCCTGGTTGGCGAAGATGCGGAGCTTCGCCCGCAGGTAGTCCTCGAAGTCGTGATGGCGGTCGAGGTGGTCGGGGGTGACGTTGAGGAGCACGGCGCACTCCGGCGCGAACGCCTCGGCGTCCTCGAGCTGGAAGCTCGAGGCCTCGCAGACGACCGTCACCTCCTCTGCGACCTCACCGGCGAGCGATGCGAGCGGGGTCCCGACGTTGCCGGCGACCGCGACGGGCTCGGAGGCAGTGCGCCACACGTGCCCGAGCAACTCGGTCACGGTGGTCTTGCCGTTGGTCCCGGTCACCGCGACGAACCGGTTGGGAAGGACTCGCCAGGCCAGCTCGAGCTCGCCGAGCACCGGGATCCCGCGCTCCCGAGCCAGCCGCACGACCGGCGCCTCGCGAGGTACGCCGGGGCTCTTGACCAGGCAGCGAGCGCGTTCGAGCAGGGGGACTCCATCCGTATCCAGGTGAACTTCGACGGCGGCCTCCCGAAGCCCTTCCAGCCCCGCCGGCGAACCCACATCGCAGCCGATCACCTCCTCACCCCGCGACGCCAGCAAAAGCGCCGCCGCCTGCCCCGAGCGGGCCAGGCCGACAACCAGGTACGGGCCCGGCGGCACGCCTGGTCTGAGCCTCTTGGAGGTGCTCGCGTTCATGGCATTAGATTCGCGGCCGGCTGTGTGGGAACCTTCGTCCGGCGCCTTACGGTGGCGGATAGCGAGGACAGCACGAGGGAGAGCGATCGCGCCGGCGGAATTCGGCTGGCGATCGCAGTCGTGCTCGCTCTCGGCATCGGCCTCGCGGTGCCGCTGCTGTGGGTCTGGATCGGCTCGAAGCTCCAGGGCGGCGGCGCCGACACGGTGAACAGCAGCACCGCGGCGATCATCTTCGCCGGGATCGTCCTGACCTACCTCGCGCTGCTGTTCGTCGCCGGCTGGATCGTGGCGCGCGGTGAGCCAAAGGAGGCCGAGCCGCGCCCGCCGACCCGCTACCCGTGGAACCGCAGCATGCGCGATGAGCCCTACCGGCCCGGCGAGAAGCGCCTGACCGCGATCGAGTCGGCGTTCGTGTTCACGACGGTCGTGGTGACCGCGGCCTTCATGTTGTGGTTCTTTGTCTTCGCGGGGTCGCCGCTGCCGAACCAGTAACGGCGAACGTCAGGACGCGTCGCCCAGGCTGGCGAGTGCCTCATCGTCGAGGACGAGGTCGGCTGCTGCGAGGTTCTCCTCGAGGTGCTCGACCGAGGACGTGCCCGGGATCAGCAAGATATTCGGCGCGAGCGCTCCGAGCCAGGCGATGGCGACCTGCGAGGGCAACGCGCCGAGGCGCTCCGCCGTGGCGCGAACCGCGGGGTGCTCGAGGACGCGCTTGCGGGCATCGAACGCGGAGCCCAGCGGGAAGAAGGGTACGAATGGTGTCCCGCCCGAGCGGCAGCGCTCCATCAGCGGCAACGCGGCTCGCTCGATCAGATTGAGGGCGTTCTGGACACAGGCGATCTCGGTGCGGGCGGCTGCGTGCTCGAACTGATCGAGCGAGACGTTGCTGAGGCCGATGCCACCGATCAGGCCCTCGTCCCGCATGGCGATCATCGCGTCGAGCCGCTCGTCGAAGGCCGCGTACGCCTCCTGATTCTCCGCTGGCGGTCCGAGTGCCTCGAAGACGCGTAGGTTGACCACGTCGACGCGATCGACCTCGAGCGAGCGCAGGTTGTCCTCGACGCCGGCGCGAAGCTCACCTGGGCTCAGCGCCGGATGCCACCCGCCCTCGGCGTCGCGCTTTGCCCCAACCTTGCTGACCAGCACGAGGTCCTGCGGATAGGGATGGAGCGCCTCACGGATCAGCTCGTTCGCGACATCGGGCCCGTAGTACTGCGCGGTATCGATGTGATTGACACCGAGCTCGACAGCCCGCCGCAGGACGCCGACCGCAGCCCCGCGATCCGGAGGCGGCCCGAAGACCCCGGGACCGGGGAGCTGCATTGCGCCGAAGCCGATGCGACGCACGGGGCGCCCGGCGAGGGGAACGGTGTCGGTCCCGGCCGAGGGCACGCGCGCAGGCTACTCCGCGGTCGGTTACGGCTCGGCCCCGCTCAGCTGATCGAGTGCTGGTACAGCGTGAAGCCGATGCCCGCGCAGACCGCCGCCACGATCCAGAAGCGCAACATGATCTTCGTTTCCGACCAGGCCATCATCTCGAAGTGGTGATGGACCGGGGCCATCAGGAGAACGCGGCGCCGGAACATCTTGAAGCTCAGCACCTGCACCGCAACCGAGAGGGCCTCGATCACGAAGATCCCGCCGAGGATGATCAGCAGGAGCTCCGTCTGCGTCATCACGGCTAACGCGCCGATCGCAGCTCCCAGGCCGAGCGAGCCGGTGTCCCCCATGAAGATCGCAGCGGGGAACGAGTTGAACCATAAGAAGCCGACCGAGGCGCCCACCAGGCAGGCCGACAGCAACGCCAGCCCCTTCTGGCCGCTGATGATCGTGATCGCCGTGTAGGCGAGCAGGACGATCGCGCAGGAGCCGGGAGCGAGGCCGTCAAGGCCGTCGGTCAGGTTGACCGCGTTCGACGCTCCGGCGATCACGAGGAACACCAGGACCACGTAGAGGACCGGGCCGATGTAGAGCTGCGCGTCGAAGATCCGCACCTGCAGGCGCGGGTCCAGGCCCACCTGCTCGGTGGCAACCCACCAGAGGGCGAGCGCGAGGCCGATCTGGACGAGCAGCTTCCAGCGCGCGGGTAGGCCAAGCGAGCGCTTCTTGGTGACCTTGATGAAGTCGTCGGCGAAGCCGAGCGCGGCGGCCCCGATCGCGACGCCGAAGACCGCGAGGCTCTGGGTGTCGCGGGGGCCGAGCACCAGGTACGGGACCGCGATCGCGATGAAGAGGATGAGGCCGCCCATCGTCGGTGTCCCGGCCTTGGCGTGATGCTCCTGCGGGCCCTCCTCCCGGATCTGCTGGCCGAACTCACGCTCGCGGAGGAACTCGATGAACTTCGGGCCGAGGAAGATCGTGATCAGCATCGCCGCGATGCCCGCGATCAGGATCTGCCCGCGGTCGACCGCCGATGATGCGAGCGCGATCGTCGTCATCCGCCTCCGGTCCCCCGGTGCGCGACCAGCTCGTCCGTGACCAGCTCGAGGCCGACCGCGCGTGAGCCCTTGACCAGTACGGCGTCGCCCCGCTCGACCATCGCCTCGGCGAGCGGGATCGCAGCCTCGGCGTCCGGCGCCCAGGCGTCCGGCGCGTAGGCGCGGGCGAGCTCGCCAACCCCGAGGATCGGCTCGACGCCAAGCTGGCGCGCGTGGGCGCCGATCTCGCGGTGGTAGCCCTCGGCGTTTGACCCGAGCTCGCGCATCTCCCCCAGGACGGCCACGTGGCGTCCGGCCGTGTCGAGGGATGCCAGGTGCTCCAGGGCAGCGCGCATCGAGATCGGATTGGCGTTGTAGCAGTCGTTCACGACGACGATCTCCCCGGCGAGCTCGATCAGCTCGCCCCGAAGGCGCGAGAAGGTTATCCGCGAGGTCCGCTGCGACATCTCGGCGGGCGGGACGTCCAGCGCAGTCCCGATCGCGATCGCCGCCTGCGCGTTCTGGAGGTTGTGGGCCTCCCCGAACGGGAACTCGAACCGCTCCTCCCCGTCGGGGGTGCCGATCACGGCGTCGATCGAGCGGCCGTCGCCGGTCTGGCTGACGCAGAAGACGTCGCCGCCGGGCCCGAAGGTGATTGTCACGAACTGCTCATGGAGGTGGGGTTCCAACGCCTCCTCGTCGGCCGGGATCACCGCCCGGCCACGGTCGCGCAGTCCCATGAGGATCTCGGCCTTGGCTTCGGCGATCGCCTCCATCGTCCCCAGGAGCTCGAGGTGAACTGGACCGATGTTGGTGATCGCGCCGACGTCGGGCTCGGCGATCTCGCACAGCTGCGCGATCTGCCCGCGGCCTCGCATGGCCATCTCGAGGACGAGCGCCTCGGTCTCCGAAGGTGCCTCGAGGATTGCGAGCGGCAGCCCGATCTCGGTGTTGAAGTTCTCCCGGCTGGCGTGCACTCGCATCGGCAGCAGGGCCCGGCAGATGTCCTTCGCCGACGTCTTGCCAACCGAGCCGGTGATCCCCACCACCCGGCACCCCAGCTCGCGGCGCCACGCCGTCGCCAGGCGCTGGAGCGCGGCCAGCGGGTCGTCGGCGGCCAGGACCCAGCCCGAGCCGGTCGAGCTGTCCCCAGTGAGGAGGCGAGCACGTGCGTGATCGACGACGACCCCCCAAGCACCGGCGTCCAGCGCCTGGGCGGCGAACTCGCCGCCGTCGGCGCGCGCGCCCTGTAGCCCGAAGAAGAGATCCCCCTCCCCCACCTCGCGTGAATCGATGACCGCGCGCTCGGGGCGCCCGCCCTGGCCCGCGGCGGCGATCGTCGCACCGGCGCCCTCGACGATGCGCTCCGGGGACAGCTCGATCATCGGGTCCGGCCCGCGGCCTCGCCGAGGAGCTCGGCCGCCACCGTGCGGTCGTCGAAGGGGATCTTCCGGCCGCCCTCGAACTCCTGGCCCTGCTCGTGTCCCTTGCCGGCGATCACCACGGTGTCGCCCGGCTCCGCCTCGGCGAGCGCGATGGCGATGGCCGCGCGCCGGTCCGGCTCCACTGCGATGTCCTCGCGCCCATGTCCGTTTCCGCTCGCATAGCCGGGGATGCCGGCGAGGATGTCCGCGATGATCGCCTCGGGGTCCTCCGAACGGGGGTTGTCGGAGGTGACGACGGTCCGGTCGGCCAGGCGCGCGGCGATCTCGCCCATCTTGGGGCGCTTGTCGCGATCGCGGTCGCCGCCGCAGCCGAAGACGCAGATGAGCCTCCTCTCGGTCAGCAGGCGCGCCGCGTGGAGGACGTTGTCCAGCGAGTCCGGCGTGTGGGCGTAGTCGACGAGCACGGCGAACGGCTGGCCGTCCTCGACGGGCTCGAAGCGCCCCGGGGCCCGGTCCGCATCGCCGAGGGCCGCCGCCGCGGCCTCGACGGAGACGCCGAGGGCGTGGCAGGCGGCGATCGCCGCCAGGGCGTTCTCGACGTTGAAGTGGCCCGCGAGGGGCGTGCGGACCTCGGCCTCGCCGCCGGGCCAGGCGCAGCGGAAGCGCGACCCGGAGGCGTCGAAGGAGGCGTCCAGCGCCCGGTAGTCCGCTTCGCTGGAGCCTGAAGGCGAGAACGTCCGCAGGGGAGGCTCGGAGGCCTCGCGGAGGTCGGCGGCGATGCGGGCGCCGTAGGGATCGTCCACGTTCACGACGGCGACGGCCGGCGTCATCTGGTTACCCGCCTCCGGGACGAAGAGGAGGCGCTTCGCGCGGAAGTAGTCCTCCATGTCCGAGTGGAAGTCGAGATGGTCCTGGGTGAGGTTGGTGAAGACGGCGACCGCGAAGCGGACGCCATCCGTGCGGTTCTGGGACAGCGCGTGGGAGGAGACCTCCATCGCGCACGCGGTGTCGCCGGCGTCGAGCATCCTGCGGAACGTGGCCTGCAGGTCGATCGCCTCCGGGGTCGTCCGCTCGACCTCCTCCTCGACGCCACCGACGATGCTCTTGACCGTCCCCAGGAGCCCAGTCTGAATCCCCTGCGCCTCCAGGATGTGACGAATCAGGAAGGCCGTCGTCGTCTTCCCGTTGGTGCCGGTGATCCCGGCGACCCGGAGGGTGGCGGTCGGATCGCCCCAGAACCGCACCGCGATCGGCGCCATCGCCGCCCGCGCGTCGGCGACCCTCACCTGGGGAACGGGCAGCTCGAGGCGGCGCTCGACCACCAGCGCCACGGCGCCGCGCTCGACCGCCGAGGGAGCGAAGTCGTGGCCGTCGGCCCGTTGACCGCGAACACAGAAGAAGAGCGCTCGCGGGGCCACCCGGGAGCTGTCGTAGGCGAGCGAGGCGACGTCCGTGTCCTCATCCCCATCGACGCCGGCGAAGTCCATGCCGAGGATGAGCTCCCTGAGCTTCATCACCGCGATTGTATGGTCGTCAGTGCTTCCCGCCGGGGGTACGGTCGCGGCTTGGCGAGCACGGATCGGCGGCTGGCAAGGAAGAGGGAGCAGGCTTTGCTGGCGGCAAAGCCAAGGACGATGACGTAGCGAGGGGGCGATGCGTGCCGCCAAACGCGATCGTATCTTCGGCGGGGAGCACTAAGGGCTGGTTCCCTGGTCCGGCGGAATCCCCAGGTAGGGCAGGGCGAACTTCGCGATCTCGCCGAACGCCGGGGCCGCTACGGTGCCGCCGTAGTAGCTGCCCTGGGTTGGCTGGTTCACCACGATGGCGACGAGCAGCTTAGGATCCTGTGCCGGGGCAAAGCCCACGAAGGAGGCGACGAACTTCGTCTCCGAGTAGGTGCCGTTCTCGGCCACCTGGGCGGTTCCCGTCTTGCCGGCGAGCGTGTAGCCGGGCACGCTGACCTCGGAGGCGGTGCCGCCGGGCGCGAGCACGCCCTCGAGCATGGTCCTGATCTGCGCCGCGGACTTGGAGCTGATGATGCGGTGGCCCTTCGGTTCCGCGACGCGATGACCGTCCTCGTCGAGGACCAGCTGCGGTGCGCGCAGGATGCCTCCGTCCGCGATCGCCGAGTAGGCGGCCGCCATCTGCATCGGAGTCACCGACAGGCCCTGGCCGATCGGCAGGTTGCCCATCGTCGACCCCGAGAACTCGGACGGCGTCGGCACGATGCCCTGCTCCTCGCCCGGGAAGGCGACTCCGGTCGGCTGGCCGAAGCCGAACTTCCTGACCCAGTCGTAGAAGTGCTGGGCGCCCACCTCGAGGCCGATCTTCACCGCGCCGACGTTCGAGGACTGCGCCAGGATCTGGGCGACCGTGAGGCTCTCGGGCCCGCGGGGCTCGGCGTCCGAGATGGTCCGGTCCGCCACCTGGAGCTCGACCGGCAGGTCGAACACGGTGCTCGGCGTGACCAGATGCTCCATGAGCGCCCCGGCGACGGTGAAGGCCTTGAAGGTCGAGCCGGGCTCGTACGTGAAGCCCGTGGCCATGTTCTGCAGGGCCTGTGGACTTGCTCCGGCGGGGTTGCTCGGGTCGACCGTCGGCCAGTTGGCCATCGCGAGGATCTGCGCGTTGCGCGGGTTCATCACGATCGCGGTCGCGCCCAACGGCTGGTAGGTCTGCGCGACGTTCGCGAGCACGTCCTCGGTGCGCGCCTGGATGGCGGCGTCCAGCGTCAGCTTGATGTTCTGGCCGTCGGTCGCGGTGGAAATCGTGTTGCGCTCGATGGCCTTCCCGAGCCCGTCGAGCACCACCCGCTGCTCGCCGTTGGTGGCGCCGACAATGGTGTTGTCGGCCGCCTCGAGCCCCGTGAGCCCCTGGCCGTCCACCCCCACGGTCCCGATGACCTGGCCGGCGAGCTTGCCCTCCGGGTACACGCGCCGGCTCGCCGGCACCGTGGTCACGCCGGTGAGCCCAAGCTTGCGGATCCTGCCCGCCGCCGTCAGGTCGGCGTCGCGTGCCAGGTAGGCGAAGCCCGACGAGCCGCTGTCGAGGTTCTTGAGGATGTCGTGCTTGGAGATGTGGAGGATCGGCGCGAGCTTCCGGGCCATCTGCGGCGGGTCCTTCACCTGGTAGGGAGTGGCGATCACGTCGACCGCGTCCTCGGAGACCGCTAGCTCACGGCCCTTGCGGTCGAGGATCGATCCGCGGAGCCCAGGCACCGGGACGGTCTGCATCTGCTGGCTCTGAGCGTCGGCGGTGAGCCCGCCGCCCTGGACTCCCTGCACCCAGGCGGCGCGGCCGATCCCCAGCACCAGCAGCAGCAGGAAGCTCGCGAAGAGGAGCCCGATCCGCCGCTCGATCATCTACCGACCCGCTATGGGGTCGACACGGCGCCGGTGGCGGTTCCGGACGCCGGATCGGTGGTTGTGGTGGGCGTGACGGTCGCCGTCGGCGGCGTGGTGGTCGGCGTAGTGGCGGGGGTGGTCGGCGTCGCGACCGGCGTGGTCGCGGTGGGAGTCGTAGGTGTGGTGGTCGGGACGGTCGTCGTGGCAGTGGACGTCGTAGTCGTCGCGCCGGCGGTGATCGCGCCGGACTCGAGCCGCTGGGCGGCGAGCGCGGCGTCCTTCGGGCCGGCCTCGACGTAGCCGATCGAGCCGAGTTCAGGCACGATCATTCCGAGCTTGCCAGCGAGGGTCTGCACCCGGTCGCTCGAGGCTCCGGCGGCGGCGATCTGCCCCTGAAGGGCGGAGTTCTGCCGCTGGAGGACGTCCGTTTGGCGGGTCGTCCGGCTCGAGGTGGCGTTGACGCTGAGCGTGAAGACGTTGAGGGCGACGATGCCCACCAGGAGGGGCGTGAGGAGGCCGATCCACATCCGGCCGCGGGTGAGGCGGTGGACCAGGCCCGACTCGGCGAGCCCTGAGACGGCGCCGGCCGTCGTGCCGACCGCGAGCGGGACGAGCCGCGCCGGCATGGGCGTCCCCGCGTAGGGACGAGAGGTGCGTGGACGCCGCTGGCGCGCCGTCTGGGTTCTCGGGGATGATGGACGGCGGACCGGGGCTCGCCTTGCGGGAGCTCGGGCCGGTGCGGCGGCGCTGCGGGCGGCTTGCGTGGCGGCCGGAGTCATCAGGCGAGGTTCCTTTCGTCGTCGGTGTCCGTACCCCTCGGCAGCTTGCGGGCGCCGCGCAGACGCGCCGAGTGCGAGCGGGGGTTGCGCTCGATCTCCTCGGGGGTCGCGGCGAGTGCCCTCCGAGTGAGCGGCTCGGCCTCCGGCTCGTGCCCACAGACACACACGGGGAGCTCGGGAGGACACACGCAGCCGCGTATGCGGTCGGCAAGAAAGCGCTTGACGCGGCGGTCCTCCAGTGAGTGGAACGAGATCACCGCCAGGCGGCCGCGGTCGCGCAGGAGGTCCCACGCCGCCGGGAGCACCCGGTCGAGCGAATCGAGCTCGCCGTTGACGGCAATGCGGAGGGCCTGGAAGCTGCGCTTGGCGGGATGGCCGCGGCCGAACCGGTAGGCGGGCGGGACGGACGCGCGGATGGCCTCCACCAGCTCCGCCGTCGTGTGCAGCGGGCGGCGTCGCACGATCTCGCGGGCGATCGAGCGCGCGTGGCGCTCCTCCCCGTATTCGCGGAGGACCGTGGCAATCCGCTCCTGGGGCCATTCGTTCACCAGGTCGGCGGCGGAGAGCCGGTCCTCCGGGTCCATGCGCATGTCGAGCGGTGCGTCGTAGGAGTAGGAGAACCCGCGCTCGGCGGCGTCCAGCTGCAGTGAGGACACGCCGAGATCCAGGTAGATGACGTCGGCGCGCACGCCTTCCTCGCCGAGGGCGACGAGGGCATCGGCGAAGTCGGCTCGCACGAACCGGGTCTGCGGCTCGAGCTCGTCCTCGAGCTCGGCGAAGCGCCGCTCGGCCACCGGGTCGCGGTCGATGGCGATCAGGGTTCCGCCGGATCCGAGGCGCTCGGCGATCTCCTGGGCGTGGCCTCCGCCGCCGAAGGTGCAGTCGATTGCGGTCTCGCCGGGATGTGGGTCGAGAACGTCGAGCAGCTCGGTGGCCAGGACTGGGACGTGCTCGATGGGCATGAGTGTCAGTGTGACCACGGGGCGCGCAAGCTCCTCAGCCGGCCCCCGGCCCGCCGGCCAGCTCCTCGGCGATCTCGGTCGCGGTCTCGTCGATCTCGGCGTCGTGCTCGTTCCAGGCCTTGGTGTTCCAGATCTCCAGGTGATCGGCGACGCCGATCACCACGCAGGGACCCTCCTCGAGCTGTGCGTGCTCGATCAGGTGCTTCGGGATCCGGACCCGTCCCGCGGAATCGAGCGTCTCGTCATGCGACCGGCCGTGGAAGCGGCGCCGCATCATCCGGCCCTTGCGGCTGAGTGGGTTGAGCTCGCCGAGGACCTGCTCCTCGAACTTCGTGTACTCGGCCGTCGGGTAGACCTCGATGCAGGGATCGAGGCCGGCAGAGAGAACGGCTCCGTTCGCGAGCTCGGCACGGAAGCGGGCCGGGACCGTGATCCGCTCCTTGGAGTCGAGACTGTGCTCGTAGTGGCCGCGAAACGCCAATTGGGGATCCCCTGAGAAAGATTTGGACCGGAGTGGCTAGGTGGGAGGAGCCTCGCCACCCCGGTCCTTGGGTCAGATCGAATCGCCACGCTACCCCACTGAGCCCCACTTTGCAACACAATCTGGGCGCAAATGGGACACGATCCGTCGGACGGAATTGCTACCGGCCGGCAGGAATCGACGGGAATGGCTTGTTGGAGCGGTGTTCGCGGCCCCGGTCAGGGATGGGCAGCGAGGGCATGCGGGTATGAATCTGCAACCGGGGTTGCAGGAGACGGTGGCTCAGAGCGCTCCGAACAGCGCGTCCGAGTTCGCCACCAGCCCCGCGACGATCATCAGCAGGACCGACGGGACGAGGACCAGGGCGACCACCAGCTGGATCTTCGGAGCGGCGCGCGCGGCTTGCTCCTCGATCCTCCGCCGCGCGTCGCGGCGCAGCGACGATGCCTGCTCGTGCAGCTGCTCGGCGAGGGGCGACCCGAAGCGACGCGACCGCTCCAGGGCGGATGCCAGCGCCCCGAGGCCGGCGCCAGGCACGCGGTCGCGAAGGCGCGCGATCGCCTCGCGCTCTGGCGTTCCGCACTCGATCTCTGTGACGGCGACCGCCAGTTCCGCGGCGAGCGGCTCGCCCGGTGTGGCGGCGCTCGAGATCTCCCCCAGGACACGCTGAGGGCTGCGGCCGGCGGCGGTTCCCACCGCAAGGAGGTCCAACGCGTCCGGCAGCGCGGCCCGCAGCCGGGCCGCCCGCCGGCGCGCAGCGCGCTCGAGGAGCGCTTCGGGTGCTACAAAGCCGGCCGCGGGGAGCGCCACCATCACGACGATTCCCAGCCGTCCGGGCGCCGCCGGCGCGGCGAGCAACCCGAGCATCGCGCCGAGGGCCGCCCCGCCGAGCTTGCCCGCGAGCACCGCGCCGATCGTGACCCGTTCCGCCAGCCCTGCGCGCTCCAGCCGCTCCGGGATCCGAAGCCACAGCGCCGCCTCCGCGAGCGTCCGCAGGCGCCCGCCGCTCAGCGACTCCGCGGTCGACCGCAACGCTCTGCCGACCTCCTCCCCCCTGCTCCCCGCGAGCTCCCACACGCCTGCCGCAGCGAGGAGCACCGCGACCGCGATCAGTGTGGCGCCGCCGCCGGGCACGCCTAGCCGTCCTCGATCCTGCTGAGGCGCCGGATCGCGGCGAAGCCGCCCGCCTGGAACGCGGCAGCGACGGCCAGCAGGGCGAGCGACGCGCCGTTGGCGAGCAGCGCGCCGACGAACCCCGGCTGGATCAGCTCGGCGAAGAGCGCCGCGCCGGTCGGCATGGCAACGACAAGGAGACCGGTGAACCGGGCCTGCGCGGTGGCCGAGCGGGCGTCAGCCGAGACCCGGTCGCGCTCGGCCGCGGACGCCGCGAACCGCCGGAGGAGCCCGGCGAGGTCTCCGCCGCCGAGCTGCTGGGAGAGGAGCGCGGCGGCGAACGAATCGACCCGGGTCGCGCGGAGCCGCGCCTGGAGCGCACCCAGGGCATCCGCCGTCGACGTGCCGAGGTCGAGGTCCGCCCGCACGCGGGCCAGCTCCGCCGCCGCGGGGCCCTCGACCGACGCCGCGGCGGAGGTGAGCGCAGCGCGCACGGAGCGCCCGCCCGCGAGCGCGTCGGCGACCGCGGTTGCGATCTGCGGCATCCCGCGCTCAACCGCGAGCCGGTAGCGCGCCCGGCGGCGGGACAGCGTCCAGGCCGCGGCGCCGGGGCCGGCGAGCGCCAGGAACGGCGCCGGTCCCGGGCCGATCACCATGAACCCCGCGAGGAGGAGCGCGACGGTCCCGAGCACGGCGAGCCGCCGCCGCTCGGCGTCGGTGGGCGCGTAACCCTCTTGGCCCGCTCGGCGCAGGGGCTCCACCGTCGCCGCGATCCAACGGCCGAGGGCCGGGCTGGCGATGATGGCCTCACGAACGGCGACCGCCGCCATCCCGCCCGCCGCGGCCGCAAGGAGAACCGGGGTCCCTAGGATCCCGCCGCTCACCGGGTCCAGGCTTCCCGAACGCCGACCCCGCCGGCCGCCGAGACGACCTCGCCGACCGTCACCACCCTGCGAGCCCCGTCGGCACCGCGCGCGAGGTGGACGACGAGCCGGATCCCGCGCCGGACCTGCTCGCGAATCGCCTCGTGCGGCAGGCCGATCCCGGCCATGAGCGACAGGGTCTCGATCCGGCGAAGGGCATCCTCGGGCGAGTTGGCGTGCACGGTCGAAAGCGCGCCGTCGTGTCCGGTGTTGAGCGCGGTGAGAAGATCTAGAGCCTCGGCACCGCGCACCTCCCCGATCACGATCCGATCGGGACGCATCCGGAGCGCGTTCCGCAGGAGGTCGCGGATGGTGACCTCTCCCCTGCCCTCGACGCTCGCCGGCCGGCTCTCGAGCCGGACCACGTGCGGCTGGCGCAGGCGGAGCTCGGCCGCGTCCTCGATCGTGACCACACGCTCCGCCGGGTCGATGTAGGCGGAAAGGGCATTGAGCAGGGTCGTCTTCCCCGATCCCGTGCCGCCGGAGATCAGGACGCTGCGCCGCTCCGCGACCGCCGCTGCCAGAAGGTCGCGAAGCTCCGCTGTGAGGGTGCCCGAGGCGACGAGCTCGTCGGGGTCGGGACGGGCGGCCTCGAAGCGGCGGATCGACAGCGCGGGCCCGTCCACCGAGAGGGGCGGGATGATGACGTTCACGCGCGAGCCGTCGGTGAGGCGGGCATCGGCCATTGGGCTGAGCTCGTCGACCCGCCGGCCGAGCGGCGCGAGGATGCGCTCGATCGCGTCGCGGAGGGCGCGTTCGGAGTCGAACCTCACCTCGGTGCGCTCGGTCCGCCCCTTGCGCTCGACGTAGACGTCGTCGGGCCCGTTGACCATCACCTCCTCGACCGCCGGATCGGCAAGCAACTCCTCTAGCGGCCCGAGGCCGACCGTGTCGCGCAGGATCAGCTCCCGGACCTGCTCGCGCCGGACCTCCGAGAGCGCCGCCGCGTGGTCGTCGACCAGCTCGGCCACGGCCGCCTCGAGCTCCTCGCCACTCGGGCGCCCGGCGGCGGCCTCAGCGCGACGGCGCTCCAGCAGGCGGCGGCGAAGGTCCGCGGCCAGCGACTCGGCGTGACGTTCGACGACCCCCACAACCGGGTCAACCCCCTCCGCTGGCGACGCGCCCCGGGGTTCGGGTAGGCGCGCGCCGATCGGACTAGGCTGCCGGCGATGGCGGAGATCGAGGTGCGTCAGGCCGACATCACCAAGCTCGAGGTCGACGCGATCTCGAACGCGGCGAATACCGACCTGCGGCACGGCGGCGGCGTGGCCGGCGCGATCGTCCGCGCCGGCGGTCGGAGCATCCAGGACGAGAGCGACCGCGTGGCCCCGATCGAGATCGGAGAAGCCGTGGCGACCGGCGCCGGCGAGCTGCCCGCCCGCTGGGTGATCCACGCCGCGACGATGAGGCTCGGCGGCCCCACGTCCGCCGAGGCCATCCGATCCGCCACCGCGAGCACCCTGCGCGTCGCCGATGAGCTAGGCGCCCGCTCCCTCGGGCTGGTCGCCTTCGGCACCGGGGTCGGCGGATTCTCGATCGAGGAGGCCGCTGACATCGAGGTCGAGGAGGTCCGCAGGCATCTCGAGGGGGACGGCTGCCTGGAGCGGATCGTGTTCTGCGTCTTCGGCGAGGACGCCCAGCGGGCGTTCGACCGGGCGCTCTCTGGTTGACCAGGTCGTCACCGAGCGCGGTCAGCTCGCGATCAGCCGCACGCCGCGCGCGAAGTTCTCCGCCTGGATGAGCCGGAGTGCCTGCCGCCTCGTGAGGGCGAGCGTGGCGGTCCACGAGCTCGACGTGGACCCCCCCGTGTAGTCCGAGCCGTCGCCGTCGGCAGCCTCAGCCAGGTCCAGGAGCCTCACTCCACTCGCCGCGACGTACGTCCGGCCGCGCCCGCCTCCGGGGCCGGGCTCCGTGGTCACGATCACGTCCACCCGGGCGCCGGTCGGGTCCCCGCCGCCCGCCGCGAGGGCTTCGGCGCCCGTTATCGAGATCTCGACCGGCCTGCGCCCAGGGCCGAGCCGGGCGGGTCGATCGTGGTTGCGGCCCCTGTTCGGCTCGCGGAGCTGGCCGACCAGCACGTAGGAGCCGGCCGGGATGGCAGTCGCCGGCGCCCGACCGGCCGCCTGCTCCGGGATCGCGAGCGCCCCGACCGGCGCGAACCGCTCCGGTATCCGCCTCACCTCCAGAAGGTTCTCCACCTCCTTCGCGCCGATCGCGTGACCGGCTGGAATCCGAGCCGTCGCGACGACGACCGGCCGCAACGGCCCGAGCTCGGTCTGGATGTCCTCCCGGTAGCCGCCGGTCATGGCGGCGGCAAGGCCGGCGCAGAGGAGCGCCGCGCAGCCGAACATGATCGCGCGAACGCGACGCCTCATGCGGCGGGCCGTAGCGGCGCCGGGCCGCGGCTGAACGCGGGCCGGGCAACCGGAATCGCCCTCGGCGCGAGGGGCAGCTCAAGGGTCGCGGCGGCGCCCGCGGCTGTCTGAAGCATCCGAAATCGCCCTCCGTGCTCGGCCGCGACGCGGGAGACGATCGCCAGTCCGTGGCCGTGGCGCCCGTCACGCGGGCGGCGGATCCGCGTCCCCGAGCCGCCGGTGTCCCGGACCGTGATCCGCACGCCGGCCGCGCACAGCTCAGCGTCCACGTACACCCGGAGGCCGCCGTGTCGCAGGGCGTTGTCGATCAGGTTGTCGAGTGCCTGCGCGAGCCGGTCGGGATCGACGAGAACCGACGCCGAGCCGGCCCGCCACCGCAGGGTGAGCGCGCGGCGGGTGGCCGCCGCGATGCCGGCCCACCGCTCCACGGCCGGCTGGACGATTGCCCGGCAGTCCACGGGTCGCAGCTCGACTCGGCGCTCACCCCCGTTGATCTCACCGTCGAGGTCGCGGAGCGCGGTCAACGCCACCCGGAGGGCGTGCGACCCGGGGCCATGCTCGCCGTCCGAGGCGAGCACCAGTGCATGAAGGGGCCGGCGCAGCTCGTGAAGCGCGCGGTTCAGGCCGCGGCGGCGGCGAGACTCGCACACCCGGATCGCGGCGAGTGCCACCGCGACGATCAGGCCCGCGCTGCAGCTCGCCAGCGCCGCCTCGAGCAGCACGTCGCTCACCCGTCCAGGAGCCGGTAGCCGACGCCCCAGCAGTTGACGACGTAGCGACCGGCCTCCGGATCGAGCTTCCGGCGGAGCCGGCTCGCATGCGAGTCCAGGGTCCTGGTCCTCCCCATCGAGCGAAATCCCCAGACGTCGCGCAGGAGCTCCTCCTTCGTGAAGACGCGGTGCGGGTCGGCCGCGAGCGCGCGCAGCAGCGTGAACTCCTTGTTGGCGAGGGCGACCTCGCGGTCGGCTACGCGCACCTTGCGCCGCGAGGGGTCGATGAACAGGTCGCCGATTCGCCGCGGACCTTCGCGGCGCGCGTCGCGGCGGCGCAGGACCGCTCGGATGCGCGCCGCGACCTCCTGGTAGTGGAAGGGCTTGACGACGTAGTCGTCGGCGCCCTCGGAAAATCCGCGCACGCGGTCGACGTCGGTGGACCGGCCCGACAGGACGATCACGGGGAGCACGGGGTCGAACCGGCCCGTCGGCCCGGCAGAGGCCCGGATCTCGCGGAGCACGTCGAGCCCGGACGCGTCGGGCAGACGGATGTCGAGCAGCAGGAGGTCGGGGTCGTTGTAGTGGCAGAGGCGAAGCGCGTCCGCCGCGCTGGGCGCCGCGAGCGCTTCGAAGCGATCCGCGTGCAGGTGGTCGCACAGCAGGTCGAGCGTCGGCGGGTCGTCCTCGCAGACGACCACCGTCGCCTCGGGCTCGGCGCTCGGGAGCATCACGCCGCGCCTCCGGCGGGGAACTCGAGGACGGCCCGGGCGCGGCGCTCGAGCGCGACTCGCCGCGGTGGGACTCGCCGGCGAACGGAGACGGGCGCCATGGCGCCGTCAAGGAACACGAGGTCCAGGCCGAACCGCATCCCGAACGTGTGGACGCTGCGGCACCCGGGGATCAGCAGCCCGGCGCCCGCGGCATCCCGGTCGAGGAGGGCCAGGCCGAGCAGCCTGGACCTCCGCGTCGAAGCCACCGGGACGCGGCGGCCCGCGATCTCCATCGTGGGCAGTCCGCAGAGCCGTGGGGCCAGGTCTGAGTTTCGCCCGCCGTCGTTCACGCCACCTACAACCCCGGCCCCCGGAAGCCCGCCCCCGAAAAGTTGAACCTGAACCCGCCTCCCGCACGTACCATGGACACGTGGCCACGCTGCCGAAGCTCGATCCAATCGCGGTGGCGGAGACCGGCGCGAGGCTGCAGGCGAACGTCCAGAGGGCCGTCAAGGTCCGCGACCAGGTGGTGCGGGACCTGCTCGTCGCCCTGCTCGCCGAGGGCCACGTCCTGATCGAGGACTACCCCGGCGTCGGCAAGACGGCGCTCGCGCGAGCGCTGTCCCGGTCGCTGGGCGCCGAGTACGCCCGCGTCCAGTGCACGGTCGATCTGCTTCCGGCGGACGTCATCGGCACCAATCTCTTCAACCAGCGCGAGGCCCGCTTCGAGTTCCACCCCGGCCCGGTGTTCGCAAACGTCGTGCTGGTCGACGAGATCAACCGAACCTCGCCGAAGACCCAGTCCGGCCTGCTCGAGTGCATGCAGGAGCGTCACGTGACGGTCGACAAGCAGGTGCACGAGCTCGCGCGCCCCTTCATGGTCATCGCAACCCAGAATCCGATCGAGTACGAGGGGACCTATCCCCTCCCCGAGGCACAGCTCGACCGGTTCATGAGCCAGCTGGCGCTCGGCTATCCCGGCGCTGACGAGGAGGCGGACATGCTGGCAGCGCACGGCGGCCGCGACGTCGTCGAAGACCTCGAGCCGGTCGCGGACGTCGGCACGATCCTGGCGGCCCAGGCGGCGGTTGCCGCCGTCCACGGGTCCGAGGCGCTGCGGCGGTACGTCGTGGCGCTGTGCGCGGCCACCCGGGAGGACTTCAGGGTCGAGCTGGGTGCGAGCCCTCGCGCAGCCCTGCTCCTGTTCCGAGCCTCCAAGGGGCTGGCCGCCCTCAGTGGACGCGATCACGCTCTCCCCGACGACGTCCAGGCCCTCGCTCACTCCGTGCTGGAGCACCGTCTCCTCATGACCCCCGGCGCCACCATCGACGATCGGCGCGCGGTCGTCGCCGACGCGCTGGAGCGAGTCCCGGCCCTCTGACGCCGTGACCGCCGCACGCGCCACGCTCGCCCTCGCCGTGGCCGTCCTGCTCGCGGCCGTGTTCTTCGATACGACGCCGCTCTACGTCCCCGGGGTTGCGCTTCTCATCGCCTACGCCGCGGCGCGGCTCTGGGTCTGGCTCGCGGCTCGCGGGGCCCGCATCGAGCAGCGGCCGGCGCCGCGGGCCGTGATCGAGGGCGAGGAGCATCCGCTCGACGTCCTCGTGCGGACCGCCCTGCCGATCCCCGCCGGCACGGTCACGCATCCGTTGGCGGCGACCCCGGTACCGGCGGGCCAGACGCCGTCGATGCGGGTCCGTGTCGGTGTGCGGCCGTTGCGGCGAGGCTGGCACCACGTCGATCCCGTGACTCTTCACATCAGGGACCCGCTGCGGCTCGCGGCTGCAGAGGTCCGGGCGAGCGAGGCCCAGCGCGTGCTCGTGCTGCCGCGGATCGAGCCTGTCGTCATTGCGCCGGGTGGCCTCGACGGAGCCGAAGCACGCACCCGCATGGGCGCCGGCACGCCGCGCGGCGATGGGGTCGGCAAGCGCCCCCTGCCGTCCGAGATGGACGGGCTGCGCTCCTACCGCCCAGGGAGTCCAGCCTCCCGCATCCATTGGCCGATCCTTGCGCGTAGCGGCGAGCTGGTCGAGCGGCGGCTGGTGGGGGGCGCGGATGCGTCGCCGGTGGTCGTGCTGGACGCCGAAAATCCCGAGGACGCGGAGGCGCTGGACCGGGCGGTTCGAGCCGCGGCGTCGCTGTGCCGACACCTCGCGCCGACCGCGGGCTGCATGCTGATCCTTCCGGGGGAGAGGGTTCCGCACCGGATCGATCCCGCGCTCCGCGCGTGGCCTGGAGCGCATGCCCGCCTCGCCGTCGTCCAGGCGGGCGGCCGCCCGCTCGGCCATCGGGCGGTCACGCGGGACGCGGCCCTCTTCTGGGTCAGCGCCAGCGCGCGGGTCCCGGCGCTCGGATCCGGGTTCGGTAGCCGAGTCCGGTATCTCGTAACCCCCTCTCCGCTCGATGCCGGGGAGCCGGCCTTCACCGTCGCGGGCTGCACTGGGCGGCGGGTCGCTGCCGAAAGCCGCCTCGGGGCGGCGGGGCGTGCCGCATGAGTGCCGTCGGCGCGCGGGTTCCGCTCCCGACCGCATGGAACGGGGTGCGGCCGTCCGCCGGCGAGCTGGAGGCGCCGGTGCGCCTGCTCGCGTTCACAGCGCTGGCCGCATACGTCGCCGTCGCGTGGCTGGGCATGATCATCAATCCGCCCGCCTGGCGAGGAGTCCTCGTGGTGGTCGCCGCGGTGGCGGGCGCCGCCGCGCTGCTGGCGCTCGGACGCGATGCGGTCCCGAAGCGGCTCGCCTGGACCCTCGCCCCGCTCGTGACCCTGTTCACGATCGCCGTGGGCGCGATGGCGATGGGGCTGCCGGCTCGGCTCGCCCTGCCCTGGAACTGGGACGAGCTCGCCACGAACCTCGGCGGCGGGTGGGGCGTGCTCTGGAACGTCGACTATCCGTATGACGGGACGCTGGTGTGGACGCGCCTGGTGATCCTCGTCGGGCTGCCGCTCACGCTCGGTGTCGCGGGCGCGCTCGCATTCTGGCCGGCGCGCCGCCCCGCGCCGGTTCTGAGAGCGATTGCGCTGGTCGTGCTCGTGGCCGCCTACGGCCTCGCGACCACGATCAGCGCGCCCAGCGCTCCTCTCCTTCACGGCGTACTGCTGCTGGCCCTCGTCTGGGCGTGGCTCTGGCTTCCCGGTAGAGGGGCCCTGGAGCTGGTGGCAGGAGGAGCGGTAATCGCCGTGGCGGCGCTCCTCGCGCTCCCGATCGCGGGGTCGCTCGCCGACCGGGGCCCGCTCGTCGACTGGCGCAGCTGGGGGTCGGACTCGCCGCCGGTCGGGCACACCGAATCGTTCGTGTGGGACCAGAGCTACGGCCCCCTCACCTGGCCCAGGATCGGCCAGGCCATGTTCGAGGTCAAGAGCGACCGCCCGTACTACTGGCGAACGGCCGTACTCGACCAGTTCGACGGCTCGAGCTGGGTCCAGTCCAACCAGGTGGGCAACGCCGCCGTTCAGCTTCCCCAGCGCCAGCCCGGCTCGGCTGGGCCACGGCTCAACCCCGCCTGGATCCACCAGCTCGAATACTCCGTCCAGGCCCTGAACAGCAATCTGGTCGTCGGCGCGGGGACGCCGCTCGGCCTCCCGACGATCAACGGTGTGACGGTCATGAACCGCGGCCTCGTCCTGCCCTCGAGCGAGCCGCTGAGCACGGGTGAGTCGTACGTGATGCGGAGCTACGTCCCGGACCCGAGCGCCGCCCAGATGCGCACCGCCTCCACTCAATACCCGGCGGCGGTCGCGCCCGACCTGTCGCTCACCCTTCCCGCCGGGTGGACGGTCAACGTTCCGGCCTGGGGATCACCCGCCGCTGGAAAGCCCGACCAGGCCCTCGCCAACTCCGCCTACGGGGGCGTGTACCGGCTCGCCCACCGCATCACCGCCGGAGCGCGCACCCCGTATGACGCGGTCAGCGCGATCGAGACCTACCTGAACACCCACTACCGGTACAGCGAGTTCGCGCCGATCCGCCACCTCGCGCTCCGGACCTTCCTGCTCGGCGCCCACCGCGGGTACTGCCAGCACTTCTCCGGCGCGATGGCGCTGATGCTCCGAATGGTCGGCATACCGGCCCGCGTCGCCGCCGGGTTCAGCCCCGGGAAGCCGAACTCGGACGGCAACTACGTAGTCACGGACTTCGACGCACACGCGTGGGTCGAGACGTACTTCCCGGGGATCGGCTGGGTCACCTTCGACCCGACCCCGGCCGGCGCCCCGGCGCAGTCGCGCGTGAGCGGGCTGGGCTCGTCGATCGCGTCCTCGGCCGACCCGAACAAGTCCTCCGGCTCCTCGAGCTCCGACAGCAAGCTCCACAAGGGCTCGGTGGACGTGCCCAACGCGGGCTCGCCCGGGTCCGGCTCCGGCCCGACCCTGCCGCTGATCCCGATCGCCGCCGCGCTGGGCCTCTTGGCGCTTGTTGCGATCGCCATGGGCGGGGTCCATCACTGGCGTCGCCGAGCGCTCCGGTCCGAGGACCTCGTGGAAGCCCAACTGCGGGAGGTCGCCTCGGCGCTCGAGCGCGTGCGGTCATGGAGGACCCGCGGAGCCACACTGCTCGGGCTCGAGCGCCGGCTGGCCGCGGAGGTGGGACCGGGGGCAGCGGCCTACGTCGCGCGGATCCGCGCGGCGCAGTACGCGCCGGGGGACAACCCACCGCCCGGAATGTCGCTGCGGGGCATGCTCCGCCGCGAGCTCGGGTCGGGCCGCGGCCTCCGCCGGCGACTGCGCAGCCTGGTGGCGATTCCTCCAGGCGGCCCCGTGCGTTCCGGCTGCTGAGCGGTCCACTACGGCATATCTGAGAGTCCCTCCGGCGGTCGGGAAGCGCTCGGACGGGACTCTGGTGGCCGCCGGAGCCGCTCCAGGGCCTCGGATCAGGCTCATGTAGCCGGCGAACTCGCGAGCCCTCCCGCCCGGCTCCCCGGATCCGACGCGCGATCGGCTCGCTGTCCGACTCGAGCTCGACCCTCAAGAGCGTCCTGTCCCCGTCCATGGCGACGCGCTCGGCGTCGCGGATCCGGCGCCTTCCCCCAAAACGCTTCCCCCGTTCGAACCACGGCGGATTCTATGGGGAGGGCGTGTGGCGATCGATCATGCGGCCAGGGCGCCCGATGGCAGATGCAAACCACCGTTCAGGCAGCCCCGCGGCGACCACGCGGGGCCTCGCATCGTGAAAGATTCGACCGGTCCGGACGGCCGCGGACATGGGTCAGATCGGGGCCGGGAAATACGAAGGCTGTGGAGAAAGCAACTCGCAGAGGGAACTACGACTCGGGCTCCGATTACGTCCTGGAGTACGGAGAGCTGCGCTTCTCGTTCAACGAGGACGATTTCGCCCAGCGCGTCGAGCAGGCCGCGGTCAAGCTCGACTTCGTCGATCAGGGGTTGGTGGGCGATGAGCTCACCGACCTGCTCGAGCTCGCGGTGAACGGCGAGATCCGCGAGCCCACCTCCTCCCTCGGCGAGCACATAAACGAGCACTGGACCGAGCTCGTCGGCCCGGCCAGCCGGAGCCTCGTGCACTGGATCCGCCGCCTCGTCTTCCGGGGCGCCTGGCTGGACCAGCGGGTCAAGGAGGGCGAGCTCGACATCGTGTTCGACCCCGAAACTCAGGGCTTCGGCTACGTGCAGCCGGAGCGCGACTCCGAGCCGATCGAGCTCTCCCGCGAGCCCTCATGGGCTCGCCTCGCGTACCGCCGCTAACGCGCGGCGGTTACAGACTCGAGAGCAGCTCGGCGTTCGACGCCGAGCCCTCGATGCGCTCGCGCACGAGCTTCGCCGCCTCGGCCGGATCCAGATCGGCCAGGAGTGAACGCAGGCGGCGGATCGCGTCCAGCTCGTTCGCATCGCGAAGCTCGTCCTCGTTGGAGACACGCGAATTCGAGACGCGCAGCGCCGGGAACACTCCGGCGGCCGCCAGCTCGGGATCGAGCGCGATCAGCGAGCTCTCGGTCGTCACCACGGCGCGCTCGGCGGCGCCGTCGTCTTCGGCCCCGTCGACCACCGTCGCAATCACCGTCAACGAGCCCGCCGAGTCCTCGGAGAGCTCGCGACCCGAGCCGAAGAGGCTCTTCACCTCCGCGACGTCGCTGCCACGGCCCCCGGCCGAGCTCGACGCAACCGCGAGGCGCGAAAGCGAGTCGACGACGAGACAGGTGTCCGTGCCGGACTCGGCCAGCCGCCGCGCGCGCTCGAGCGCGAGCTCGGCGACTCGCACCTGGTCCTCGGGGCGAAGTTCGGCTGTGGCGCTGACCACCTCTGAGTCCGGCAACGCCTCGCGCCAGGCCGTCGCCTCCTCCGGCCGCTCGTCGATGAGCAGCACGATCAGCTCGAGGCCCTCCTGTGCTGCGAGAGCGGCGGCGAGCGCGCGGAGCAGGGTCGTCCGCCCGGAGCGGGGTGCGGCCGTCACCAGGACGCGCTGGCCGAGGGCAAGAGGCGTTAGCAGGTCGACCGCCCGCGCGAGCACGTCGGGCGACTCGCCGAGGGCCACGCGCCGCTTGGGCAAGACGGGCGTCAGGTCTTCGAACGCTCGGCGCTCCTCGGTTGGCGGCTCGCCCCCGTTGACCCGGTCCACGTGCACGAGCGCCCGATGGCGCTCGCCGCGTCGCGGGGCACGCGCGGGCCCGCCGACCTCGTCGCCGGAGCGAAGCTCGCAGCGGCGGATCTGGGACGCCGAGACGTAGACGTCGTCAGGCTGCGCCTCGAGCCCGCCGAACCGCAGGAACCCGTACCGCTGCGGCGTGACCTCGAGCACCCCGACCACGTCCTCGGTCTCGGTGTCCTCGAGGCGCTCGCGCTCAGGCTTGGCCTCACGCCGGCGCTCCGGTGGCTCCTTCGGCTCGGGCGCCTCCTCCGGCTCAGCGCCGGCGTCGCCGCCGCGCTCGGTGATCTCCGCCACGAGCTCGTCGCGGCGAAGCATCCGGTACCTGGGCACCGCGAGCTCAGCCGCGCGGGCATGAAGGTCGGCGAGATGAAGTTCTTTGAGCCTCTCCGCCATGGCGGCGGCAGGATATCCGCCAGGCGCCGGGATCAAGCCCGTGCCGCGTCGATCCCCTCGGCGGAAGCGGCCTCCGGCCAGGCCTCCGCTTCCTGCCGTACGCGCCGGGCGTCCCATCCGAGCTCGCCCGCCATGGCCTCGGCGACCGGGGCCACGGAGTCGGCGGTGCGGAGCTGGGGCGCGGCCACGAGCCCAAGGCGCGTCCTGCGAAGGAGGACGTCCGCGACCGAGCGCGCCTGCTCGAGCCGCGCTGCGATCGCCGCCTCCGCGAGCAGGTCGGGGTGGCCCGGCAAGATCGGGCGTGCGAGCTCGGGGCGCTCGGCGGCGACGGCGAGCACCCGGCGCGCGGCGTGCCCGTACCGGAAGGCCAGCAGGTCGCGCCATCCGTCTGGGAGGTCCGCCTCCACCAGCCCCGCCGGCGGGGTGAGGTCCTCGTCATCGGCCGGCATGCCGAGCGGGATGTCCGCCGTCTGGCAGGGCGCCTCGCGGCCCTCCCGCTCCACCATCCGGTCGACCACCTGCTTAGCCATCCGGCGCCAGGTGGTCAGCTTCCCGCCGGTGATCGTCAGCAGCCCCGACGACGTCTCATAGAGCTCGGCCCTGCGCGAGATGTCCACGGACTTGCGCGGGTCGCCGGTGGAGATCAGCGGCCGCACCCCGGCATACGCGCCCGTCAGGTCGCCGCGGCCGATGTCGGTGCCGAAGAACGAGTTGGCCGCGTCCAGCAGATACTCGATGTCGTCGCCGGACGGCTGCACCCGGGCGATGTCCCCCTCGTAGTCGCGGTCCGTGGTCCCGACGAGCGCGCGGCCGTACCAAGGCAGGGCGAAGATCGTGCGCTCCTCCCCCGCCGGGACGATGCACGCCGCCCTCCCCACGGGCAGCAGGTCCTGGGAGATGGTGACGTGGGTTCCACGGCTGGGCGAGATCCGCGGGACCTCCTCCTCGGTGAGGATCTCCTCCGGCCGGATGCGGTCGGCCCAGACCCCGGTCGCGTTCACGACGGTGTCGGCGCGGACCTCGAACCGCTCGCCGCTCGAGGCGTCGACGCAGACGACGCCGGCGGCCCTGTCGTTCTTGGAGATGACCTCGACCACATCGGCGCCGTTGGCGAAGACCGCCCCGAACCGCTCCGCTTCACCGAGCACGGTCAGCACCAGGCGGACGTCGTCGGTCTGGCAGTCGTAGAAGAGGTAGGCCTCCCTGGGATCGCGAGCGGCGAGCGCGGGGACGAGCTCCGCCGCCTCCTCTCCGGGAATCGTGCGATGCCGGTCCGGCGCCCACTCCTCCTCCGGGACGATCTCCGCCCCCTCGCGCTGGCGGGAGCGCTCCCTCGCCTGGCGCTCGCGGCGCCCCTGACCGACCCGCGTCGTGGCCATGACGTCGTACATGTTCAGCCCGATCCCGAGCGCCCGGCTGCGGCGGCCGTCGCCGAGGGTGGGCACCAGGAAGGGCGTCGGATAGACGAGGTGCGGCGCGAGCTGGACCATGAGCTGGCGCTCGAGGAGCGCCTCGCGAACGAGTCCGAGGTCGAAGTTCTGGAGGTAGCGGAGGCCGCCGTGCACCATCTTCGACGACCGGCTCGAGGTGCCCACCGCGTAGTCGTCCCGCTCGACGAGCGCCACGGAGTAGCCGCGCGAGGCGGCGTCGAGCGCGACCCCCGCCCCGGTGATCCCGCCGCCGATCACGACCACGTCGAAGGGGTCCGCGCTCAGCGTCTCGAGTGCCTTGGAGCGGGAGAGCATCTCTGGTTCAGTCGAGGTAGGTGACGACGTCACCGACCGGCGCCCGCTCGGGCGGCTCCTTGCCCTGGACCGGCTGGCCCAGGTGGATGAGACTCACGAACCGCTCGTCGTCGCCGAGGCCCACCGCGGCGCGCCCGGCGGGCGTCCGCATCACCGACGGAGTTCGCCAGTAGCCCGCGAGCCCGTGCCCGTGGGCGGCGAGCAGGACGATGTACGCCGCGCAGGCGGTCGCGTGAAGATCCTCCTCGTCCCGGATCTCGTCGCCCCCGAGGGCGCACGAGCAGACCACCAAGGTGGGGGCGCGGTCGAGCTTCCCGGCCGCCTCGGGACCGGCGGCCTCCTTCAGGCGCTCGAGTGCCCGCGGCCCGATAACCCGGAAGCGCCAGGGGTTGGTGAGGTTGTGGTTGGGCGCCCACCGGGCGAGCTCGAGCAGCTCGTCGAGCACCGCCCTGTCCACGGGCTCGGGCTTGAACGCCTTGTGCGTCCGCCGGGTGCGAATCGCTTCGGAGACCTCCATCGCCGACACGGTATCCAGTGAACCGCTGGGCCCGTCAGGGGAGGCGCCGGCGGTACCAGAGGAAGCCGCCCGCGAGGGCAAGCGCCAGGGCCGCGAGCCCACCCGCGACGTAGGCGGCCGTGTGGGAGTCGCCGTCGGGAGGCGGGGCCGCCGCCGCGGGGTCCACCGGGGCGCTGACCGGCTGCCCCTTCGCGCGCGGCTCCACGGCGCCGGTCGGTGCGCTGCTCCCCGCGGCCGGAGCGGTCGCGGAGGGCTTCGAGCCCCTTCCCCCACCCGCACCATTCGCATGGCGCTTCGACCCGGTCGCCCGAGACGCGCCGCCGCCCGTGGTTGACGTGGCGGTCGGAATCGGGCTGGTCGTGGGAGCGGCGGACCCGCTGGATCCGCCGCCCACGTGCCCCGACGACCGCCTGTGGCGCACCGGCCGGGCCACCGGGCGCACGGGGAAGGCCTCGCGCCTGACGGCCACGAGCGCCTGGCCCGTGACCCAGACCGGAGTCTGGTCGCTCGAGGCCGAGTACGTGTAGTGGCCGTCGCCTCGCTGGCGCCTGGAGAGGTAGTCGAACGGAGAGTGGCCGCGCTCCCGCACCCTCGACGGGCTCACGCCCGCCGCGACCAGCCCCTGGATCGCCCACGCCGTGGACTGGGAGTTGGAGACGGTGGTTCCTCCCAGGGGAAAGCCCCCGTCGCGGTCCTGTGCGCGGCGCAGGAGCGCGACGCCCCGGTGCATCGTGTGGCGGGTCGCGCCGGCGGCGGCCATGCCCTGGAGCGCCGCGCCCGTGCTGTCCGCGTCGCTGGCGGCGCTCGGCCGAAAGCCCCAGCCCCCGTCCCGGTTCTCCGCGCGGTGCAGCCACTTAGCGGACTTCCTGACCGAGGACTGCGCGGCCCCCGCGGAGCGCAGCGCAAGGATCCCGAACGCGGTGAGGTTGACCTGTCCCTGCACCGAACCGCTGCTGGAGATGTGGCGGCGAAGCTCCGCTGGCAGGTTTCGGCCGCCGAAATGCCGCGAGCTGACGCCGGCGCCTTCGAGCGCCAGGATCGTCCGCTCGAGGTCGCCGGCCGCGCTCAGGCCGCCAGCCTCCCGCCGCAGGTAGTCGATCGGGGTCGCCCCGCCGCTCCTGACCGCGAACGGGCTGCGCCCCGCGGCCTCGAGGCCGAGGACCGCCCACCCCGTCATCGTCGCGCTCGACGACGTCCCCGGCCCGGTCCCGAATCCGCCGTCAGAATTCTGAGCGCTCTCGAGCCAACCGACCGCCGACGCGGCGTCAGCGCGGGCCGGAACCGCGATCGCGATCGCCAGGGCCGCCAGGAGCACCAGCGGCGCAACGCCCGCCGGGCGCCACCGGAACTCGAAGCGATCGCGATAGCGGGCGATCATCCGGACCAATGCGGGCCCCGCTGCGAGGGCGAGCACCACGTTTCCAGCGGCGTGGGCGACGTTGAACGGCAGGCCGCGCGCCGAGATCGCGAGGTAGCGATCCAGGGACTGCTCGCCTCCGTAGCTGACCATCACCGAGTAGTCGAGAAGCGCGCCGTAGGCGAAGCCGGCGAGACCGCAGGCGATCGCGAGGCCGAACCGGCCGATCCGCCGCCCCGTGACGGCGCCCAGCGCCGCGCCGCCAAGGCCCACCATGCCCCACCCCGCCATCTCCCACGGCGTCCACGGCCCCTGCCCGAGCCACAGGTTGGAGATCGCCGCGGCGAGCGCGCCGACCGCGAACCCCGGCGCCGCGCCGACGGCGAACCCCGTGATCAGCACGATGTCGGTGGTGGCGACGACGTTCGGGATCGGGGTGAAGACCAGCCGGCCGGCGACGGCCAGCGCAGCGAGCGCGGCGACCAGGGCGACCATGCGGGCGGGCGGGCGCGAGCGCTCGTACCAGGCGAACCCGCCAACCAGGACTGCGGCGAGGAGCGCCCAGGCGTAGGCCTCCCAGCTCACGGAGCCTCGCTCCCGACCGGCGTGCTCACCGCGGCCATTCGCTCGCGCACGAGCTCGGCCCCCCGCTCCGGCAGGATCGCCTCGCCGGCGCCGAGGATGCGCGCGACCTCGGTCGCGAAGTACCAGCCGCCCGACAGCACCTCCGCCGCCGAGCCGTCCGCGATCACCTCGCCGCTTCCCAGCAGCACCACTCGCTGGGCGAACGAGGCGGCGAACTCGACGTCGTGGGTGGCGATCACCACCGCGGCGCCCCGTGCGGCGAGGCTCGCGCTCCACTCGGCCAGGTCCGCCTTGCGAGCTCGGTCCAGGCCCCGGGTCGGCTCGTCCAGGCAGACAAGCCCCGGAAGCGCGTCGCCCGCGGCGCGCCCCGCCATCACGATCGCCAGGGCCAGCCGCTGGCGCTCACCCCCCGACAGGTCACGCGGGTCCGCGTCCTCGGCCCAATCGAGCCCGGTGGCGTCGAGCGCGGCCCGCCCGGCATCGCCGGGTAGCTCGTCGCCGACCCGCTCGCGAACGAGGAGGTCGCCGGGGCTCTGCGGGCAGAGCGCGCAGCCGGCCGGCGCCGAGGCCCGCCCGCGCGCCGCTTCGAGCCTTCCGGCCGCGGCGCGGAGGAGGGTGGTCTTGCCGGCGCCGTTCCGGCCCATCAGCGCGACCCGCTCGCCGCGGCGGATCTTGAGGTCGACGCCCCGCAGGACGTCGCGCGGCCCGGAGCCGTCGTCCAGCTCGACCCACGCGTTCCGCAGCTCGAGCGCGACCGGGCCGCCGGCCGGCCCCGAGCCGTTCTGAGCCGGGTGAGCCGGCGGGGCCTCGCGCGACTCGATACCGAGGGCGCGCAGAGCGCGCCGCGCGTCCTTGACCCCGACCGGCGGCTCGCCGAGCCCGGCCAGCTCGAACATGCGCGCGCCGGGGGTCGCCAGGGCCGGGTCGTGCTCGAGCGCCCAGCGCAGCAGATCCCGCGGGCTGCCGTCGAACGCGATCCGCCCGCCGGCCATCGCGAGAGCGCGGTCGGCGGCGCCGAGGCAGCGCTCGAGGCGATGCTCGGCGAGGACGATCGCCGTCCCCCACTCCTCGTTCAGCCGCCGCAGAAGCCCGACGAGCTCGTCGCCCGCCACCGGGTCCAGCTGCGAGGTCGGCTCGTCGAGCAGCACCAGCTGCGGGCGCCCCACCAGCGCGGCGGCGAGCGCGACCCGTTGCAGCTCGCCGCCGGAGAGGGTGTCCACGGGCCGTTCCAGGAGGTGGGGCATCGCGAGGGCGAGGGACACCTCCTCCACCGCCCTCGCCCGTGCGGCCGGGGGCTCGCCGCGGATCTCGAGCGGCAGCTCAAGCTCGGCGCGCACCGTGGTCGACACGACCTGCGTCTCGGGGTCCTGCGCCACGAGGCCCACGGCGCCGCCGAGCTCGGCCGGGCCGTGATCGCGAACGTCGAGGCCGGCCACCCGGGCCTCGCCGCGCACGTCGCCCCCGTGGTAGTGCGGGACGAGGCCGCAGCAGGCGCGCAATAGCGTCGTCTTGCCCGATCCCGAGCGCCCGGCGAGGACGATGAGCTCCCCGGGCTCGATCTCGAGATCGACGTCGATGAGCGAGTCGCTCTCGGCCTCGGGATACCGATAGCCGAGACCGCTGATGCTCACCAGCGACTCAGCCACGGCGCCTCCAGCCCCGGGGCGCGGTCGCGAACGGAAGTGCGGCGAGCACGGGTATGACCACGGCAAGAGCGAGCGTCGCCGCGCCGAGGTCGATGCTCACAGTCGGATAGGAGTCGTAGGCGCCAACGCCGGCGATGCGCGCGGCGACGGCGATCGCGGCGATCACGATGCCGGCCGCCAGGAACCGGCCCGCGTAACGCGCCGGAGGCCCTCCCCGCGCCGATCCCGGGGCGCCCCGCGCGTACCCGCGGAGCTCCAGCGTCGCGGCCACGTCCACCGCGCGGTCGAGCGAGCCCGCCACCAGCCGGCGCGCCATCGCAGCGCGGCCCACCGGCGCCGCCGCCGGGCCGCGCAGGGCCGCGGCCTCGCCCAGCCGCGCGTGGTCGGCGGCGGCAAGCGGCACGAGGCGGGCGATCAGCGTGGCGGTCAGCGCCGAGCGGCGCGCCACCGGGCGCAGGAGGCGCAGGACGCGGTCAGGGTCGACGCAGGCGGCGTGTACCGAGAAGGCCATCAGGACGACGAGGATCCGTAGTGCGAGCACGCCGCCCTCCGCCAGCGCCTCGGCGCTCACGTCGGTGTGGCCCAGGAGCGGCAGCCAGAGCCCGTAGATGATGATCGTCTCGCCCCGCTGCGCGACGAGCCCGTTGACGATCACGATGAAGACGCCGAGGCTCAGCCCCCAGCGCGCTGACGTGGCCAGTGCCCGCCCCGCCTTCGCGCAGAGCCCGGCGACCACGACCCCGAGGCCGGCGGCGGCGAGGACGATCGGGTTCGAGTAGATGAACGCCACGACGGCGAACGACCCCAGGTAGACGCTGGCGGCCAGGGCGCCCGCTCCCGCGATCGGGGTGCGCCGCGGGACGTACGCGATCGGCGATCTCACCCGCCGCCCCCTGGGACGATCGGCAGCGGGACGGGGCGGGCGCCCGTCGCCGCGATCGCGTAGCGGTCGCGCAGCGCGCTCGAGTCGAGGGCGTCGGCCGCCCGGCCCACCGCCGAGCCGCCCGACCCGGTCACGATCCAGGTGGGTTGGTCA
>DASQCL010000100.1:0-11679 GCA_035634715.1 Solirubrobacterales bacterium | reverse complement strand
CTTGCGCCCACGGGGCTCGACCTTCAGGGTCACCTTCTTCGGGCCGTGAACGTCACGGCTCACCCTCTTTATGCCATGGCCCTTCGCCCGCAGCTTCAACTCCCCGGACCCGTCGACCTTGGCGGTCAGCCTCGCGGTCCCACGCGAGCGCTTGAGGCTCGTCTTGCCCAGGACCCGCCTTCCATGCGCCCGCAAGCATACTGAACGCTGTTCTGGTGATATAAGCGCCCCCGATGGGAGAGACCGAGGCCACAGCGAAACGCGGCGAGCTCCTCTGGGAGCCGTCGGCCGAGAGCGTCGAGCGCTCCACGATGACGCGCTATATGCGCTGGCTCGCCGACGAGCGCGGCCTCGAGTTCGGCGACTACGAGTCGCTGTGGCGCTGGTCGGCCAGCGAGATCGAGGACTTCTGGGCCTCGATCTGGGATTTCTTCGAGGTCGAGGCCTCCGCGCCCTACTCCGAGGTCCTCCGCGACCACGCGATGCCGGGCGCGAACTGGTTTCCCGGCGCCCTCCTGAGCTATCCGCAGCACATCTTCCGCAACCGCAACGACGCCGACGTCGCCGTCCGCCACGCCTCGGAGCTCCGGGACCTCGGCGAGCTCACCTGGGGCGAGCTCCGGGACCAGGTCGCGCGGGCCGCCGCGGGCCTCCGCGAGCTGGGCGTCGGCCGCGGCGACCGCGTCGTCGCCTACATGCCCAACATCCCGGAGACGCTCGTCGCCTTTCTCGCGACCGCCAGCCTCGGCGCCATCTGGTCAAGCTGCTCGCCCGACTTCGGCGCCTCGAGCGTCGTCGACCGCTTCGCGCAGATCGAGCCCAAGGTCCTCTTCTGCGTCGACGGGTATCGCTACGGCGGTCGCGATTTCGACCGCACCGAGGTCGTCGCCGGGGTCCAGTCCGCGATGCCGACCCTGGAGCGCACGGTCGTCCTCCCCTACCTGGCCCCGGAGCCCGACCTCTCGAAGCTCGACCGGGCGATCACCTGGGACGACCTGCTCGCCTCCGGCGAGGGCGCGACCCTGGAATTCGAGCAGGTCCCGTTCGACCACCCGATGTGGGTCCTCTACTCCTCCGGCACGACCGGCCTTCCGAAGGCGATCGTCCAGGGGCACGGCGGCATCCTGCTCGAGCAGCTGAAGAAGCTGAACCTCCACGTCGACGCCCAGGACGGTGACCGGCTTTTCTGGTTCACGACCACCGGCTGGATGATGTGGAACTTCCTCATCGGCGGCCTCCTCACCCCTGCCTCGATCGTGCTCTACGACGGCAGCCCGGGCCACCCCGACATGGGCGTCCTCTGGGACCTCGCCGAGCGAGCCGGCATGACCTGCTTCGGCACCAGCGCCAGCTATATCGCGGCCTGCATGAACGCGGGAGTCGAGCCCTCGGACGGCCGCGACCTGTCGGCGCTTCGCTCCGTCGGCTCCACCGGCTCGCCGCTCTCGCCCGAGGGCTTCGAGTGGGTCTATCGGCACGTCGGCCGCGACACCTGGCTCTTCTCGACCAGCGGCGGCACCGATGTCTGCACCGCCTTCGTCGGCGGCGTCCCGCTGCTGCCGGTGTACCGCGGCGAGCTCCAGGGCCGGGCGCTCGGCGCCAGGGTCGAGGCGTTCGATGAGGACGGCAACTCGATCGTCGACGAGGTCGGCGAGCTGGTGATCACCGAGCCGATGCCCTCGATGCCCCTCTACCTGTGGGGCGACGACGACGGCTCGCGCTACCGCGCCAGCTACTTCGACGTCTACCCCGGCGTCTGGCGCCACGGCGACTGGATCGAGATCACCTCGCGCGGAACCGCCGTCATCTACGGGCGCTCCGACTCCACGATCAACCGCCAGGGCGTCCGCATGGGGACGAGCGAGATCTACCGCGCCGTCCAGGGCATCCCGGAGATCACCGACGCCCTCGTCGTCGACATCCCCAAGCCCGGTACCGAGGGCTGGATGCCGCTGTTCGTGGTACTCGCCGACGGCGAGACGCTCGACGACGAGCTCGTCGGCGAGATCAAGCGCCGTATCCGCGAGCTCTGCTCCCCCCGGCACGTGCCGGACGCCGTCTACGAGATTGCGGAGGTGCCGCGAACCCTGTCGGGCAAGGTGCTCGAGGTCCCAGTCAAGCGCATCCTCACGGGCACTCCGCCCGAGCAGGCGGCGAGCCGCGACTCGCTCGCCAACCCCCGCTCCCTGGACTACTTCGTCGAGCTGGCGGGCACCCTGGCCGCGGAATAGCGCCGGCGGCGCGCCTAGCCCTCGGTGGCCCGGGCCTTGTCGCGGTCCGGATCGAGCTCTCCGTCGAGCTCGAGGAACGCCTCGACGACGTCGTGATCGAACTGGGTCCCGGCACGCGCCTGGAGCTCGGCCCGCGCGCGATGCGGTGAGAACGGCCGCCGGTACGGCCGGTCGGCGGTCATCGCCGCGTAGGCGTCGGCCACCGCCACGATCCGCCCCTCGAGCGGGATCTGGTGCTCCCGCAGGCCGCGCGGGTAGCCCTGGCCATCCGGGCGCTCGTGGTGGGTGAGGATCCACTCCCCCACTCGGCCCAGCTGCGCCGCGCCCACGATTCGCGCGCCGATCTCCGGATGGCGCTCCACCTCGAGGCGCTCGCGGGGATCGAGCGGGCCGTCCTTGTTCAGGATCGACTCCGCCACCCCGACCTCGCCCACGTCGCGGAGCAGCGCGGCGATCCGCACGCGCTCGCTCTCCTCTTCCGGCAGGCGAAGCTTGCGTGCCAGCGCCTCCGCATAGCGAGCGACGCGGCGCGAGTTCGCCGGCGATCCCTTGCGACGATCGACCGCCTCGGCGAGCGAGACGAGCGACGCCAGGCGCGGGCTGGTGCGCTCGATCGCGACCTGCTCACGCTCGACCCCCTCCACCCCGGCCTGCTTGAAGACCACGGAGCGATCGCGCCCGGACTCCTTCGCCTCGTACAGCGCGCGGTCGGCCGCGTGCAGCAGCTCCCCTAACGTGATCCCATGAATCGGGAAGCTCGCGACCCCGCAGCTGATCGTCATCTTCTCGGTCTCGCGGGCGAACGCGCTGCGGACCTCGGCCCGGAGCCGCTCCGAGAGGAGATAGGCCTCGGTCTCGTCGGTCTCCGGCGCGAGCACGCCGAACTCCTCGCCGCCGAGCCGCGCCACGACGTCGCTGGTCCGGGTCGCGCGCTTCAGCGCCTGGGCGAGCAGCACCAGCACCCGGTCACCCGCGCTGTGGCCGAAGCGGTCGTTGTACTCCTTGAACCAATCGAGGTCGAGGACGACGATCGACAGCGGCCGAGCCGTGCGGGTCGAGCGCTCGAGCTCGGCCGCGAACCGCTCCTCGAGCTCGCGCCGGTTGGCCAGCTGCGTCAGCGAATCCGTCCGGGCCGCCGCCGCCAGCTGCTTCACGAGCTGGTCGAGCTGCCCCCGTAGGGTCGTCATCAGAATGCCCAGGACGGCGAGGGTCCCGGTGACCATCGCCCAGGTGAGCCCGGGGAGCATCACATGACCCGGGCTCACGACGAGGACGAGCGCGTACGCCGCCGAAGCGATGCCAAGGTGGGTGAAGGCGACCGGCGGTCGCAGGAAGTAGCAGGCCGCCAGAGCAACCCAGAGGTAGAACAGCGCGTACGCGGTCGCGGCCTCGGGGCCGCTGAAGTAGACCGCGAGGCTCACCACCGCGGTGCCCGCGAGCGGCGAAGCCTCGAACGCCCACAGGGGCAGCCGGTCCCACGCGACGAGGAAGCCAATCGCCACGAGGTAGGCCCCCAGCGTCGTGATCAGCAGGCCGGTTGTGTCGCGCCCGGGCGAGTGCGGGAACAGCAGGCTGAGCAGGACGAGCGTGGCCCCGGTCCCGAACAGATAGGTGAACGTCCGCGCCATCGTCACGCGGTCCTCCCGGACCATGCTGGGCCCGAGGCCGCGCCAGTTGAGGCGGCGCGCGAGCGTGCGAAGGGTCGTACCCGCGCTTCCGCTCACGGAGCCGTTGTTCGGGGATCCGCTTGCCACTGGATGCTCATCATCTCTGTATCGAACCCGCCGCGCAGCAGCATGAGAGCCGGGTCGCCGCGAATTGGCGCAAATTTGTGATCCAGTAGCCCCGAATCGACGTAGATTGGGACTGCGCCGCCCCGGCGCGCGAATGACAACTGCGCCAGGAGGGGAAGCATGACCCAACCCACACTCGTCGAGTTCGATCTCGACCGATACCTGCGTAATTCCAAGAAGGTCGACCTGAGCGGAATCGACTGGTCCGCGATCCCGGATCACCCGCTGAGCGACGGCGACGTGATGTGCCTCCACTACATGATGGACATCGAGACGCACACGGTCATCTACCTGCGTGACCTCCTCGCCACGCGCGTCACCGCCGACCCCCAGATCACCGCATTCCTCTCGTGCTGGGTCTATGAGGAGCTCTGGCATGGAGAGGCCTTCTCCGACTTCCTCCGTGCCTATGGGATCGAGGTCCCCGCGGAGCCGAAGCTTCCCGACGGCTCAACCCCGATGCCGACGCGCCGCAACCGCTGGCGGGACCTCCGCGTCCGCCTCGGCGTGGGCAACGGCCTGGGGCTGGTTCCGACCATTACCGGCTCGATGGCGACCCGCGACTTCGCGGCCATCCACATGATGTGGGGCGCGGTCAACGAGCTCACGACCCTGACGGGCTACCACGCGCTGATCCGCCGGTCGAGCCACCCCGAGCTCCACACGCTGCTGCGCAAGGTGATCAGGGACGAGCGCCGACATTTCGCGTTCTACCGCGCGCAGGCGAAGGCCAGGATGCAGCGATCCCGGACCGCTCGCCGCATGGTGCGCTGGGTCCTCGCCCACCTGTGGACGCCGGTCGGCGCGGGCGTCAAGACGGAGGAAGAGGTCGACGCCCTGGCGCTCTACCTGTTCGGCGACGGGCCCGAGGGACGCGACCAGATCAGGGAGATCGACCAGACGATCGCCGGCGTTCCGGGGCTCGAGGGCATGCACCTGCTCGAGGACTACCTGGACGGCGCGCTCAGGCGGGCGGCCGAGCGCCCCGGCGGGACCGGCGTCGCGGACACCCACGTGGCGCCCGCTCACACCAACGGGCACGCCCCGCCGCCCACCCACTGGGCGCAGGTGGGCGCCGTGCGGGCGGACTAGCGACTGCCGTTGAGCCCGAGGCGCGTGTAGCGCTCGCGTGCTTTGGCGACCACCTCGTCGACCCCCTCGACGACGCCGTCACGCATCAGCACCCGGCCGTTCACGACCGTGGTGTCGATCACGGACCCCGACGCCGCGTAGACCAGGTCCGCGACGAAGTTGCCGACCGCGAGCTCGGGCGCGTCGCTGCGCACGAGCAGAAAGTCGGCCGGCTCCCCCTCCGCTATCCGGCCCGACGCTCCCAGCAGGGGTGCGGTCCGGCCGGTGGCGATGTCCCATGCGTCGTCGGCCGGGAGAGCTGACGCGTCGCGAGCTTCGTGCTTCTGGAGCAGCGCCAGGAACTTCATGTCCTGCAGGAGATCCAGCGAATTGTTGGAGCCCGCTCCGTCCGTCCCGATTCCGACCGGGATCTCGTGCCGGCGCGCCGCCCGGTACGGAAACACGCGACCCACGGCAAGCTTCAGGTTCGCCACCGGGTTGGTGACCACGGTGGCGCCGCGCTCCTCCACCAGCGCCAGCTCCGACTCGTCCAGCCAGACTCCGTGAGCGAGCACTGTGCGCGGACCCAGAACTCCGAGCCGGTCCAGGTACTCGGCGGGCCGCACACCGTGGTCTCGCACGCAGCTGACGACCTCGTCCTCGGTCTCGGAGAGATGGATGTGGATCGGCAGCTCACGCTCCGCGGCGTCCTCCCCGATCCAGCGGAGCGCCCCCTCGCTCACCGTGTAGATCGAGTGTGGCCCGAAGGCGGCGGTCACCAGCTCGCGGGGCTCGCCGATCTCCTCGAACCCCCGAGCGGCCATCTCAGGGACCCCGTCCGGCCCCGCCGCGTCGCCGAGGTCGAAGAGCGGGGCGGCGATCCTCGCCCGGATGCCGGCGTCCTCGACCGCCCGCGCGGTGGCCCCGGCGTGCCAGTACATGTCCCAGAAGCGCACCGTGCCGGTCCGGATCATCTCCACGCACGCCAGGCGCGTACCCCAGTAGACGTCCTCGTCGTCGAGCCGCGCCTCGACCGGCCAGATCACCTCCTGGAGCCAGCGCATGAGTGGCAGGTCGTCGCCGTGGCCCCGGAACAGGGTCATGGCCGCGTGGGTGTGGCCGTTGATCAGGCCCGGGACGATCGCCATCCCGTCGGCGTCGATCACCTCGTCCCCGTCGCGGGGCCGGATGCGGGGACCGATCTTCGCGATCGCGCCGTCCTCCACGCGCAGCCTCGTGCGCTCGCCGTCGAGCAGCGCGTTGGTGACCGTCAGGCTCACGACTGGTCCTGCGACAGCTCAGGAACGATCGCGGCCACGGCGGCGCCGAGCCGCTCGCGGTTCCGGGCCCGCCCGGCCTCGAACTCCTCGACCGTGAGCTCGCCCTCGCCCACTCCGTTGGCCAGGTTGTCCACGATGCACACGGCCGCGTAGCGAAGCCCCAGCTCCCCCGCGATCACGCACTCGGAGGCGATCGTCATGCCGATCACGTCGGCGTGCTGGGCGATCATCCGGATCTCGGCGGGGGTCTCGAACCGGGGCCCGATGGACTCCCAGTAGACACCGCCGTCGAGCAGCTCCACCTCGGCGCTGCTGGCCCAGGTGTCGACGAGATGCGCCCGCCATCCGGAGCCGAACCCGGCGACCCGGTGCGAGCGCCGGTCGCCGAACGCGGACTTGCCGACGTGGAGCGCGATGAAGTCGTCCGGGCAGAGGAACGTCCCGACGCCAAGCTCGCGACGCAGTCCGCCGACCGAGCTGAGGGCGAGCACGCGGTCGCAGCCGGCGTCGACGAGCCGCTGCATGTTCGCCGCGTGGTCGATCCGGTGGGGCTGGGTGTAGGGATCCCCGTGGCGGGGGATCAGCATGGCGTCACCGACATCCAGGCCGTCGACGTAGTCGCCGCCCGCGATGCCGAGCCGGCCGCCCACCTACTACGCCGGGGTGATCGGATTTCGCCGCTCGCTGAAGCGGCGGTCCTTGCTCGATGACTGCTCGAAGCGGCGGATCAACTCCGCGCGCAGCTCGTCCGGCTCGATCACCGCGTCGATCACCAGCTCGGAGGCGAGGTGCAGGATGTCGATGTCGGCGGCGTACTCGTCCCGCTTTGCGCGCACGAACTCCTCGCGCTCCGCATCGTCCGAGATCTCCTGGATCTGGTTGTAGAAGACGGCGTTGATGGCCGCCTCGGGGCCCATCACGGCGATCGAGGCACTCGGCAGGGCGAGGCAGCAGTCGGGCTCGAACGCCGGCCCCGCCATCGCGTAGAGGCCGGCGCCATACGCCTTGCGCACGATCACCGAGATCTTCGGGACGGTCGCCTCGGAGACCGCCGAGATCATCTTCGCCCCGTGCCGGATGATGCCCTGACGCTCCACCTGCGTCCCGATCATGAATCCCGGCACGTCGGCCAGGAACAGCAGCGGCACGTTGAACGCGTTGCACGTCCAGATGAACCGCGCCGCCTTGTCCGCCGAGTCGACGAACAGGACGCCGCCCTTCATCTTCGGCTGGTTGGCGACGATCCCGATCGCGCGCCCGTCAAGCCGCGCGAAGCCGACGACCAGCTCCCTGGCCCAGCGCGAGTGGACCTCACAGAATGACTCGGCGTCCACGAGCGACTCGATCAGATCGCCGATGTCGAAGGCGGAGTTCTGGTCCGTCGGGACCACCTCCGAGACGCGCTGCTCGGACGCCGGCTCGGCGGGGGGCGCCGGGGGCGGAGTGGTCCGCCAGTTCTGCGGCATGTAGGAGAGGTAGCGCTTCGCGAGGTCGATCGCCTCCTCGTCCGACTGCACGAGGAAGTGGCCGCATCCGGAGACCGACGTGTGCATGCGGGCGCCGCCCATCTCCTCGAGGCTCACCTTCTCGCCGATCACCATCTCGGCCATCCGCGGCGACCCGAGGTACATCGACGCGTTCCCGTCGCGCATGATCACGACGTCGCAGAACGCCGGGATGTAGGCCCCGCCCGCGGCCGACGGCCCGAAGAGCAGACAGACCTGCGGCACCCGCCCGGACATCACCACCTCGTTGTGGAAGATGTGACCCGCGCCGCGGCGGCCGGGGAACATCTGGACCTGGTCGGTTATCCGGGCCCCGGCCGAGTCCACGAGATAGACCATCGGGACCTCGAGTCGCAGCGCTCGCTCCTGGGTGCGAAGGATCTTCTCGACCGTCTTCGGTCCCCACGAGCCGGCCTTCACGGTCGGGTCGTTGGCCATCAGCGCGACCGTGCGCCCGCCGATGTCGGCGAGGCCGGTCACCACGCCGTCGGCCCCGAGTCCCTCCTTCTCCCAGTTGGCGAGGAGCGCCTCCTCCGAGAACGAGCCAGGGTCAACGAGGCGCGCGACCCGCTCGCGCACCGGAAGCTTGCCCTGCGCCTCGGTCTTTTCGTGATGCCGCTCGGGTCCGCCCGACAGGGCAGCCTCTAAGGCGCCGGAGATTGTCGATGAGGGGGCGTCAGCCCCCGAAACTGGCTGGTGTCTTTGCGGATTCTCGGCGCCGGCCCGGGTCTCAGCCATACCGCCAGTCTATGAGGCGGATTTGCTCGCAGGCATCGTCTGCGTCTCGTGCTCGTCGCCCTGCGCCTCGGGCTCGGCATCCTCCGGGGGCGCGCCGTCCTCGTCCTTTGCCTTCGCCGCCGTGTCGGCGGCGCGCTCGGCGATCGCCTTGGCGTGCTGGGTGGCGGTGCCGGAGAGCTCGCTCGAGAGGCGCTCAAGGCTTGCGAGCACCTCGTCGCGACGGGCCTCGAGGTCGGCGATCACCCACTCGATGTCCTGCTTGCGCGCCTTGGCGTCCTCGACCACGCGCTTCGCGTCTGCCCGCGCCTTTGAGAGCATCTGCTCGGCGTCGCGGTCGGCGTCGGTCCGGGTCTGCGTCGCATACGCGTCGGCGTCGGTCCGAAGCTTCTGGGCCGCAGTCTCGGCCACGCTCTCCGCCTCTGCGAGGATCTTGTCCGCCTCGGCGCGCGTGCGATCGGCCTGCACCTGCGCTCCCTCAGTCAGCCCCTCGACCTCCCGTTCGGCCTGCAGGCGCAGCCGCTCGGCCACATCGTGCGCCTCGGTGAGGACCTTCGACGTCTCCTCACCCACGCGCTCGAGCTCGCGCCTGACGGCGTCGCTGCGGCCCTGGTCCGCCCCGCCCGTCTCGAGCCATTCGGCCAGGCTGAGCAGGAACCGGTCCACCTCCCGCTTTTCGTAGCCGCGTCGGGCGTCCGGGAACGTCGCGCTGCGGATGCGTTCGATGCTGTCTTGGTCCACGCCTCCTCCTGTCGTTGCCGGCAAGAAGCAAAAAGCGGCCTATACGGCCGCCAACCTGACGCCGACTATAGACCGAGCTCGGTGGGAACGGGCTCTTCCCCGGAGTAGTCGTAAAAACCCTTGCCGGATTTACGCCCGTAGTAGCCGGCCGCGACCATCTTCCGAAGGGTCGGCGGGGCGGCGAACCGGCGCTCGCGGTACTCGTCGAACATGATGTCGGCTATCGACTTGGTCGTGTCCAGGCCGACGAAGTCGAGAAGCGTGAACGGTCCCATCGGGTAGTTCGCACCGGCCTTCATCGCCGTGTCGATCTGGTCCACGGTCCCGACACCCTCCTCGTAGGCGCGGATCGCGTCGAGCATGTACGGCACGAGCAGCCGGTTGACGATGAAGCCGGTCTTGTCCTTCGCGTGAACGGTGGTCTTGCCGAGCTTCTCCCCCACCTCGAACGCGGTCTTAAGCGTCTCCTCGCTGGTGGTCACCGTCTGGACGACCTCCAGCAATGGCATCACCTGCGCCGGGTTGAAGAAGTGCATCCCGCAGAACCGGTCCGGGCGCGAGGTCGAGGCGGCCTGGTCGATCACTGCCAGCGACGAGGTGTTGGTGGCGAAGATCGCGTCGTCCTTGACGAGCTCGTCGACCTCCCTCCACATCTCGAGCTTGGCGCCGAGCTCCTCGGTCATCGCCTCGATCACGAGATCGCAATCGGCGAGATCGCCGTAGTCAAGCGTGGGCTCGATCCGGGCGCGGACCGCGTCGGCGTCCTCCTGCGAGGCCCTGCCCTTCTCCACGGCGCGGGCGAGCTGCTTCTCGATCTTCCCGATCCCGGCGTCGAGCCTGTCCTGGTTCGCCTCGCGGACCACGACGTCCCATCCCGCCTGCGCGCAGATCTGCGTGATCCCGTGACCCATCAGGCCGCAGCCCACGACGCCAACCTTGCTGATCTCCATGCGGGAAAGCCCCTCCTTCGCCGAGTCGATTGCTTCGAAGCCCGCGGCAGCCTATATGGACGGGACGAGCGTCATCCGGTAGCGAACCTCGATCGTGCCGCCGCTCGCCTCGCGGCGCTGGGTGGAGCCGTCGGTCTCGAATCCCACGGCGTCGTAGAAGGAGCGCGACCGTGGCGTGTCCCGGAAGGTCCATAGCGTCGCCTCCGCGAACGGGGCGCGCGCGAGCCGCCCCAGCGCATAGCCGACCAGCTGGCGGCCGATTCCCCTGCGCCAGGCGTCCGGGTGGACGTTGAGCGCCCAGATCTCCCCGACGGACGGGCTCGCGTCCGCGTCGCGACTGGCCCCGAACGTGATCCAGCCGCGCACGACGCCGTCGAAAACGCCCACGGCGATCGACGGCACCCGCTCGGCGATCCGCTCCCGGATGCGGGTGCGGAGCCCGGCGGCATCGGGCACGAGGCCCGGTGGAACCACGCCGCGGTAGCCCTCCTTCCACGAGCGCACGCCGATGACGACGATCTCGTCGACGTCCTCCAGCTGGGCGGGGCGAACGACGATGCTCGGGCCGGGGGTCGTCTGGTCTTCTCGAGTCGGGCCCGTGGTCGTCACGCCGTCGCGATGCCCGCGTCCTGGAACCTCCGGGCCATCGCCTCGGCCAGCGCGTTGAGGCCGCTCATCGGCCGCACCATCACCATCAGCTCGCCGACCTTCCCGTCGCCGTCGAACCGCAGGAGGTCGAGGCCGTCGACCTCGCGGTCGCCGACGCGCGCCTGGAAGATCAGCGTTGCGACGCCGTCGCTCTCGATCTGATCGGTGTAGCGGAAGTCCTCGAACACCTTGGCGGCGCCCTCGACCAGGATCGCCGAGACCACCGGCTTGCCCTCGTACGGCTTGAAGACCGCAGGACTGCGGAAGACGACGTCGTCGGCCAGCGCCTCGGTGAGCGCCTCGTGGTCCTCGGCCTCCACGGCCGCCCTGAATGCGTCGCTCAGCATGCGCTCAACCCTATCGCCGCCAGTCGATGGGCCCGGCCCGCAGGACGTGAGCGCCGAGCGGGCGGCCCAGCAGTTCCTCTGCGGCCCGTGACGCCTCTAGAAGGCGCTCGAGGTCGACTCCGGTCTCGACGCCCATCTCATGGAGCATCGAGACGAGATCCTCGGTGGAGATGTTCCCGGTGGCACCCGGGGTGAGCGGGCTGCCCCCGAGCTCGCCGAAGGCGGACTCGAAGGAGTTGACGCCCTGCTCGAGCGCGGCCAGCACGTTCGCCAGGCCCTGCCCGCGGGTGTTGTGGAAGTGGGCCGTGAGCTCGACACCGTCGAGCCGCTCGGTCGCGCTCGCGAGGAACTCTCCGACCTGGCGCGGGTTGGCCATCC
>DASQCL010000099.1:0-7180 GCA_035634715.1 Solirubrobacterales bacterium | reverse complement strand
TCCCCGGGCGACCGCCGGAGCGTCCGCCGTCGAGCCCGCGATCGCGCAGGGGGCGCCGACGAGCTCGGTTTGAGCGTCCGGGATCGTCTGCAGCGGGTGAAGCGAGAAGACGGCGGCGCCCGCGTCATTCGCGGCGGCGAGCGCTTCGAGGGTGGTGGCGCCGCTAACGTGGCCGACGAACCGAAGCGGCGGAGCGGCGTCCGCAGCCCCGGCCGCCGCCGCCTCGATCTCCCCGTCGGGGACACAGAGCAGGGCCACCTCCGACTGGCGACATGCGTGGAGCGCGTCATCGCGGCCGGCGAGACGGACGGTGAGCCCGGCGGCGGTCGCCGCGATGGCGATCGAGCGTCCCGCTCTTCCGGCACCGATCACGGCAAGCCTCGAGAACGGCGGCGCATCCGCGGCGAGCGCGGCGTCGGTAGGTAGATCCCGTTCCAGTTCCCTCATCGGAGATACCAGACGGCTGAAGGCGGTTCCGGTGAACTGTCTGAGCCGATTGGTCCACGCCCATATTTGGGTCGCAGCCGGGGCAAATTATAGGTAGGGCTCGGGCCCAGGATCCGGTAACCCGCACATTCCGCATTCCGATGCGGTGGGCGGGCTCAGGCACGGATACCATCGCGCTGTGCCCCTGTACGAGTTCGAGTGCGGGCGCTGCGGCGCCCGGTTCGAGGATCTCGTCCGCGTCGGGACGGAGACCGTCGAGTGCCGCGAATGCGGCGCCGAGGGAGCGCGCCGCGTCTACTCGCCGCCCGCGCCGGAGCCGCGGCTGGTGAAGACCGGGGGTGCGCTGCGCCAGCAGGAGGCACGGAACGCCAAGCTTCATAGCCGCACGAAGCAGGACTTCAAGGCGGCGCGGCGCCGGGCCGAGGCGCGCCGGAAGGGACCGTCGTGAGCGCGACGCGAGAGGAGCGCCGCGAGCGCCTCGTCGACGTGTATCGCGAAGCGTCCGTGTGCGAGCTCTGCGCGCTCTCGCAGACGCGGACCAACGTCGTCTTCGGCTCGGGCAACTCGGACGCCGACCTGATGTTCGTGGGCGAGGCCCCCGGCGCCGAGGAGGACCGCCAGGGGCTCCCGTTCGTCGGCCGAGCCGGCGGCCTGCTCACCGAGCTCCTGGAGGGGATCGGGATGACACGGGAGGACGTGTGGATCACGAACGTGCTGCGCTGCCGCCCGCCCGGCAACCGCGACCCGCAGCCGCTCGAGATCGAGTCCTGCCAGCCGTACACCTACAAGCAGCTGGAGCTGATCCAGCCGCGGGTCATCGGCACCCTCGGAAACTTCGCGACGAAGCTCCTGACCGGCAGCCGGACGGGGATCACGAGAGTGCGTGGCACTGTCCAGGTGCACGAGATCGGCGGACACCCGGTGTTCCTCATGCCCCTGCTTCACCCCGCGGCGGCGCTGCGCACGCCCTCGCTGGTCGACACCCTGCGGGAGGACTTCGCGAAGCTTCCCGAGCTGACCTCAAGGCCGCGGCCCGCGGGGACGGGCGCGCGACCCCCGGCGGCTGACCTGGCTCCGGAGACCGTGGCGGCGGGCTCGGATCAGCTCGACCTGTTCGGCTAGTACCACTAAGTTGGAGAGAACGTCCAGCCCTGCGGAGACCGAGGCGCTCGGCGCACGGATCGCCGCCGGCCTGAGGCCGGGCGACGTGGTGCTCGTCAGCGGTGAGCTCGGCTCGGGCAAGACGACGCTGATCCGGGGCGCCTCCCGCGAGCTCGGGGTCACCGAGCCCGTCACCTCGCCCACGTTCACGATCGGGCACCGCTACCGGGGGCGTGTGCCGGTGTCGCACCTGGACCTGTACCGACTCGAGGGCCTCGAGGACGAGGACCCGGGACTGCTGGACGACTACCTGACCGAGGACGCCGTGGCGTTCGTGGAATGGCCGGGTGTGGCGGAGCCGCAGCTGGAGCGGATCGCGCTGAGGGTGGAGCTGAGCCACCATGGCGGCGATGGGCGGCTGATCGACGTGCGGCGCCCGTGACCGCCATCGCCGGGCTCGACACCGCGACGGACGACGTCAGCGTCGCGGTGGTGCGCGACGGCGAGGTGGTGGACGAGCGCCTCGTGCCGAAGCCGGACGGCGGGCGCCCTCGCCACGCCGAGGCGCTGCTGGTCGAGCTCGAGGGAGCCGTGGGCGCGTCGGGGGGTTGGGACGCCGTGGACCGGCTGGCGATCGGAATCGGGCCGGGTTCGTTCACCGGGCTCCGGGTCGGCCTCGCGACCGCACGCGCGATCGCCCAGGCGCTGTGCAAGCCGGTGGTCCCGGTCGGCACGCTCGCCGCGCTGGCAGCGGGCATCGCCGAGGGCGGTGGAGAGGGGAGGTCGCGGCTCGCCGTGCTGGACGGGCGGCGCGGCGAGGCCTTCGCGGCGCTCTTCGGGCCGGATGGCGAGGAGATCTGGGAGCCGCTTGTGGCGAAGCCGGCGGACCTCGGCGGACGGCTCAAGACCCTACCCGACAGCCCACTGGCGGGCGGTTCCGGGGCGCTACGATTCCGCGGTGAGCTGGAGGCTGCGGGCGTCGAGGTCCTTCCGGATTCGAGCGAGGCGCACCGGGTGTGGGCCCGGCACGTTTGCCGGCTCGCCGCGGACGGGCCCTCTTCACCGCCCGAGGCGATCCAGCCGATCTATCTGAGACCACCCGACGCGCAGGTTTGGCTTGACCGAGATTCGCCTTAGACGATTGGCCTACAGCGACCTTCCGGCCGTGCTTGCAATCGAGCGCCGGTCCTTTCAGACGCCGTGGTCCCTGGCCATGTTCGTCCTCGAGCTGTCGAAGCCGTCCGGCATCTGCCTGGCGGCGACGACCGATGACGGGCTGGTCGGGTACCTCGTCTGCTCCCGCTACGCGGACGTCTGGCACCTGATGAACGTGGCCGTCAACCCGGCCGTGCGCCGCCAGGGCATCGCACGGCGGCTGCTGGAGCGGCTGTTTGACGAGGCGGGCGGCGAGGCCCGCTACACGCTGGAGGTCCGCACGTCGAACCACGGGGCGATCGCGATGTACGAGCGGTTCGGCTTCCGGCGCGCGGGCCACCGCCGCCGCTACTACCACGACAACGGCGAGGACGCCCTGATCATGTGGCTCGAAAGCCGGTCGCCGGTCGAGGCTTGATCGTCCTCGCGCTGGAAACCTCCTGCGACGACACCTGTGCCGCCGTCACTGACGACGCACGGATCCTGTCGAACGTCATCTCCTCGCAGGCCGCCGCACACGCCCGGTACGGCGGCGTCGTCCCGGAGGTCGCGTCGCGCCACCACCTCGAGCTCATCAACCCGGTCGTCGACGCGGCGCTCGGCGAGGCAGGCGTGGAGTTGATGGACGTCGACGCGGTCGCCGTGACCCGGGAGCCCGGCCTGATCGGGGCCCTGCTGGTCGGCGTCGCCACGGCGAAGGGGCTCGCGGCGCCACTTCGCAAGCCGCTGGTGGGCGTGAACCACCTTCAAGGCCACGTCGCCGCGAACTTCCTCGAGCCGGACCCGCTCGAGCCGCCGTTCCTCTGCCTGATCGCAAGCGGCGGCCACACGCTGCTCGCGGGCGTCACGTCCCACGACAGCTTCGAGGTCCTGGGCCAGACGCTCGACGACGCCGCGGGCGAGGCACTCGACAAGGGCGCCCGGCTGCTGGGCCTCGGCTATCCGGGTGGGCCGGCGATCCAGGGCGAGGCCGAGGGCGGGGACCCGGCGGCATTCGACTTCCCGGTGGCCATGACCCGCGATCCCGGGCTCGACTTCAGCTTCAGCGGCCTGAAGACGGCCCTGCTGTACGCGACTCGCGGCCTGGGCGAGGGTGAGCTCGAAAGGCGTCGGGCGGACCTCGCGGCGAGCTACCAGGCCGCGGTCGTCGGCCAGCTGGTCGCGAAGCTCGAGCGAGCCGTCGGTCCTGGCGACTGGGACGCGGTGGCGCTCGGCGGGGGCGTGGCGGCGAACACGCTGCTGCGGGAGCGAACCGCCGCCCTCTGCGAGGCGCGCGGGCTGCGGCTGAAGCTGGTTCCGGGTGAGCTCTGCACCGATAACGCGGCGATGATCGCGTCCGCGGCGCGGTTCGAGGAGCCCGCGCCGTATCCGGAGTACCTGGGGTGGACGGCGACCGCATGAAGGTCGTCCTATACGCCCGCGAGGGGTGCCATCTCTGCGACGAGGCCCGGGAGAGGATCGTCGCGCTCCGCGATTCGACCGGCGGGTTCGAGCTCCGGGAGGTCGACATCGATACCGACGACGAGCTGCATGCGCGGTTCCTCGAGCGCATACCCGTGGTGGAGGTGGACGGGGACATCGTCGCGGAGCTGGACATAGACCGGGCCGCGCTCGACGCTGCGCTCGCGGAGCGCCGGACCGATACTGTCCGGTCGGTGACACGCGAAGCTGGGTCGAAGCAGCGATGACGGAGGACACGGTGGCGGACATGCCACCTACGGACCTGTCGCTCGGCGACGGCGACCGGCTGTCGCTCGGCGTGGCGGCGCGCCTCTCGCGCTACCTCCAGGTCCTGATCCAGGCGCGAAAGATGGGCAAGGAGACGATTTCCTCGCAGGAGCTGGCCGAGTACACGCACATCAACTCGACGCAGATCCGGCGTGATCTCTCGGGCTTCGGAAAGTTCGGCAAGCGAGGCGTCGGCTACCGCGTCGATTCCCTGGTGGAGGAGATCCGCCGCATCCTCCGGAGCTCCGGGAAGCACAACATCGTCCTCTTCGGCGCCGGCAATCTGGGCCAGGCGATCGCGAGCTCGGACATCTTCGCCGACCACGGATTTCAGATCGTCGCCATATTTGACGTCGATCCGAAGCTCGTGGGAAAGCAATTCGGCGACGTGGAGGTCCACGACGTCGCGGGCCTCTCCGACGTCGTCGAGGAGCAGGACGTGGTCGTCGGCGTGCTGGCGGTCCCGTCGGCCGCTGCCCAGGACGTCGCCGACCGCCTGGTGGACGCCGGCGTGAAGATCGTCTTCAACTACTCCGAGCAACTCCTCCAGGTGCCGCCGGACGTTACCGTCCACACCTCGAGCCCCGCAGTCGATCTGCTCTACGCGCTGTACTTCTACCTCACGTAGGGCTGTACTAATACGCCTATGAGCGCGATTCAGGACGAGTCGCACCTCGACATGACCGAGGCGCGCGAGCGGTTCGAGGCCTCGACTGACTTCACGCTCGCGATTGAGGAGGAGTTCGCGCTCGTCGACCCCGAGACGCTCGAGCTCGTGAACCGCTTCGAGGACATCCATGCCGCCTGTCAGCGGGACGACCTCCTGGCGGAGGCCGCCGTCGGCGAGCTGATCTCGTCAGAGATCGAGATCCGCTCCGGGAAGTCCGAGAGCTTCGCTGAGGCGACCGAGCGCCAGCGCGAACGGCGCGAGCGGCTGTTCGCGACCGCCCGCGAGCTCGGGATTGCCCTGGCGGCGACCGGAACGCATCCGTGGGCGAGCTACCTCGACCAGCAGATCATCGACACGAAGCACTACCGGCGCCTCCGGGAGGAGCTGCGATGGGTGGCGCAGCGCAACAACACCTGGAGCCTTCACGTGCACATGGGCGTGCGCGGTGCCGACCGCGCGGTGGCCGTCTGCGATCACCTGCGCGGGGTGCTGCCCCAGCTGCTCGCCCTGTCCGCGAACTCGCCGTTCCTCGACGACAGGGCCACGGGCTTGCATACGGTCCGGACCGAGATCTTCACCCGGACGTTCCCGCGCTGCGGAGTCCACGAGCCATTCGGCAGCTGGGACGCGTATGCCGACTTCATCGACGTCCTCGTTCGCACGGATTCGATCGTGGAGGCGACCCAGCTCTGGTGGAGCGTGCGCCCGCATCACGCCTTCGGCACCGTCGAGCTGCGGATCTGCGACGCGCAGTCGCGCGGCGGCGAGTCGTTCGCGCTCGCCGGCATGATCGCGGCCTGCATCGCCCAGGCGGCGCTCGACTACGACGACGGCCGGCTCGGTACGCCACTTCGCCAGCGGGAGATCGAGGAGAACCTCTGGCGTGCGATCCGGCACGGGATGGACGGCCGGATGATCGACTACGAACGCCGGGCGGAGATCCCGACCGGCGAGGCGGCCGAGCGCCTCGTCGCGTGGACGGCTCCGGCTCGTGAGTCCCTGGGCATCGAGGTTTCGATCCCGGAGGCGAACGGAGCGCAGCGCGCGTACCGTGCACTGGCGAACGGAGCTTCGATCCGCGAGATCTTCAAGGATTCCGTCGATGACACACAGCGCACCTACGCACCCGAGGGGGTATCGACCGCATGAATGCAGAGGAGGGCCAGCCAGAGCCACAGCCGGGAGGCGAGGCGCAGCCGACCGAGGAGGAGATGCGCCAGCGCATCGAGGAACAGCTCCGCAAGGTGCGCGTCCAGGACCTGCTCCTCGAGAGCGTCGTCAGCGTCCTGAACCTCGCGGCGCGCCGGATCGCCAAGGAGGACGAGCAGGACTTGGAGCAGGGGCGGATCGGGATCGAGGCCGTGCGAGCAGTCGTCGACCTGCTGGACCCCGAGCCGGCGGCCCAGGTCCGGAGCGCGCTGTCGGAGGTGCAGATGCTGTACGCGAAGTACGCGAACGAAGGAGGGGAGCCCCCTGAGGAGGGAGGCTCACAGCCGCCCGAAGGAGGCCAGCCGCCACCGCCCGCGCCGGGTTCCCAGGGCGGTCCTTCGAAGCTCTGGACCCCCGGGCGGGGCTGAGGCACCAGCAACGGCACCAGCCAGTTTCGGGGCTAAAGCCCCTCACCACATATCTGGCCTGGGGGCGATTGTCATCCCCGCGTCCACTATGCTCCCCGCGCTTCGGCGGCCCCACTACGGGCGCCCTGACACCCACGTTTGGGGCTAGCGCCCCTCACCAACACACCTAAACGGAGGACACGACTTGACGAAGTTCCTGACCGATTACGGCGTCGTCATCGCCTTGGTGTGCGCCGGCGCAGCGGTGGTCTACGGCGCCGTCATCACCCGGCGCCTGCTCGCCCGCTCACCGGGCAACGAACGGATGCGGGAGATCTCCGGCGCCGTGCAGGAGGGCGCGAAGGCGTACCTCACGCGCCAGTACACCATCATCGCGGGCGTCGCGATCGTCCTGGCGATCCTGCTCATCGTGCTCCGAAACGTCGATACGGCGATCGGGTTCGTGATCGGCGGCGCGCTCTCGGGCGCCGCGGGATTCATCGGCATGAACCTCTCGGTGCGC
>DASQCL010000098.1:0-6377 GCA_035634715.1 Solirubrobacterales bacterium | reverse complement strand
GCCGCCTCGGTCGGCGAGCGGCCGACCCGAACTCCGCGCTCCTCGAGGGCCTCTTTCTTGGCCTCGGCCGTACCGGAGGAGCCGGAGATGATCGCCCCCGCGTGGCCCATCTGCTTGCCGGGCGGGGCCGTGAAGCCGGCGATGTAGGCGACGACGGGCTTAGCGACCTGCTCGGCGATGAAGTCTGCCGCGCGCTCCTCGGCGTCGCCGCCGATCTCGCCGACCATCACGATGAGCTCGGTCTCGTCGTCCGCCTCGTAGAGCGTGAGGATGTCGATGAAGTCCGAGCCGACGATGGGGTCGCCGCCGATGCCGACGATGGAGGAGTTGCCCACCCCCGCCTGCTTCAGCTCGTTGCCGATCTGGTAGGTGAGCGTGCCCGACTTCGACACCACGCCGATCGAGCCGGGGTCGAAGAACTGTGCGGGGATGATCCCCACGTTCGACTTCCCGGGCGAGAGCACACCGGGACAGTTCGGGCCGATGAGCCGGACGCCGGCCTCCTTCGCCTTCCAATAGGTGCGCAGCATGTCGAGGACCGGGATTCCCTCGGTGATCGCGATAACGGTGTCGACGCCGGAGGCGATGGCCTCGTCGATCGCCGCCGCCGCGAACCGCGCCGGGACGAAGATCATCGAGGTGTTGGCCCCCTGCTCCTCGACCGCCTCCTTGATCTCGTTGTAGATGGGGATGCCCTCGACGTCCTGCCCGCCCTTGCCCGGCGTGACGCCGGCGACCACGTCGGTGCCGTAGCTGCGGTTGCGCAGCCCGTGGAACGACCCCTCGCGGCCGGTGAGGCCGGAGATGACGAGCTTCGTGTCGTTGTCGACGACGATCGACATCAGCTGGACATCTCAACGACGCGCTCGGCGGCGCCGAGCATCGTCTTCTCCACATGGAGGTCGGGAATTTCGGCGTCCGCCAAGAGGCCGAGCCCTTCCTCCGAGTTCGTCCCGTCCAGCCGCACCACCATCGGGACGCCGATGTCGATCCGCCGCGAGGCCTCGATGATCCCCTTGGCGATCTCGTCACCCCGGGTGATCCCGCCGAAGATGTTGAACAGGATCGCGTTCACGTTCTCGTCGGAGGTGATGACCTCGAGCGCGTCGACGATCGCGTCCGCCTTCGAGCCGCCGCCGGCATCCAGGAAGTTCGCCGGCTTGCCGCCCGCCTGAGCGACCACGTCGAGGGTGGACATGCACAGACCCGCGCCGTTGCCCAGGATCCCGATGTTGCCGCCGAGCTTGACGTAGGTGAGGCCCTTCTCCTCGGCCATACGCTCCTGGGGGTCCTCGGCGGACAGGTCGCGGAGCTGGGCCAGCTCCTCGTGCCGGTACATGGCGTTGCCATCGACGGTGATCTTCGAGTCGAGCGCGACCACCTTGCGATCGGTGGTGACGATCATCGGGTTGACCTCGATCAGCGTCGCGTCCTCGGCGAGGGCCGTGTCGTGGAGCTGCACCATGAGCTCGGCGACGCCGTCGGTGACGTCCTCGTCGATGCGGGCGTCGATCGCCATCTGCCTCGCTGTGTCGCTGGTGAACTCCTCGCCGGGCTCGATGTGGCGCTGGATCAGCGCCGCCGGGTCGGTCTCGGCCACCTCCTCGACGTCCATCCCGCCCATCCTGGAGAGGATCGCCAGAAGCTTCTTCTCGGAGCGGTCGAGGATGATCGACGCGTAGTACTCGGCGTCGATCTTCGAAGCCTGCTCCACCCACACCTCGTGGACCGTGAAGCCGCGGATGTCCATGCCGAGGATCGCCTCGGCGTGCTTCAGGGCCTCCTCGCGGTCGTTCGCGATCTTGATCCCGCCGGCCTTGCCGCGCTTGCCAATCCGCACCTGCGCTTTGATCACGCACGGATAACCGAGCTCCTCGGCGGCCTCGACCGCCGCGGGAACGGTGTCTGCCTGGCGCCCCTCAGGCACGGGGACGCCGTGCTTGGCGAACAGCTTCTTGCCCTGATATTCGAGTAGGTCCATTTGCGGCCGCGGCAGCCTATCCGAAGCCGAGCCGGGGTCAGAGATCCGCCACTTGGCATAATCCCGCGGCTCATGCCGCTGCCAAAGCTCAAAGACATCACCTGGGTGACCACCGACTGCTACGGGACCCTGATCGATTGGGAGAAGGGGATTCTCGAGTCATTCCGCAGGGAAGCCAAGCGGGACGGGTTCAGCTTCGAGGAGGAGCCGTTCATGAACCGGTTCTTCGAGGTCCAGGCGGAGATCATCCGTGGCTCGTACGAGCTCTACGCCGAAGTCCTCCGCCGCGCGGCCGTCAAGACCGCCAAGGAGATCGGCTGGGAGCTCGAGCCGTCGCGGGCGCAGTTCCTCCCGGACAGCATCCCCGAGTGGGCTCCCTTCCGCGAGGCGAACGCCGCAATGGATCGCCTCCGCAAGCGCTACGAGGTCGGGATCGTCTCCAACATCGACGACAAGCTGCTGGGCGTCTCGCGGCGCCACCTGCGCACCGAGCTCGACCTGGTGGTGACCGCGCAGCAGGTCCGCAGCTACAAGCCCGATCCGGCGCACTTCAAGGAGTGCGCGCGGCGGATCGGCGGCAAGAAGGGGTGGCTGCACATCGCGAGCGGCTACGAGACCGACGTCGCGCCCGCCCTGAAGATGAACGTGCCCGTGATCTGGGTCAACCGCAGCGGCGAGAAACTCGAGGGCCGCAAGGCGCCCTCCGCGACGGTCAAGAACCTTCGCGACGCTGCGAAGCGGCTTGGCGCCGGGGGCTGAGGCCCTCCCGGGCGATCCCGCCGACCGCGCGATGGTCGCGCGGGCGCACGAGCGATTCGCGGCGGAGCGCCGGCGGGCCAAACATCAGGCGCGCGCTCACGGGCGTGAGGGCGCGCTTCCCAATCTGATCATCATCGGCGGGCTGAAGTGCGGGACGACGAGCCTGCACCACTACCTCAACCTCCATCCGGAGATCGCGATGTCGCGGCCCAAGGAGCTCAACTTCTTCGTGAGTGAGCTCAACTGGCCGCTCGGCCGCGACTGGTATGCGGGCCACTTCGACCCGTCGGCGCGGATCAGGGGCGAGAGCTCGCCGCACTACACGAACCGTCCCAGCTTCAACGAGGTACCCGGGCGCATGCGCGAGCTGCTCGGCTCCGACGTCCGCCTCGTCTACGTCGTCCGCGACCCGATCGACCGGATGCTCTCCCACTACCTGCACAACGTCGGCGGCGGGTACGAGGACCGATCGCTGGCCGATGCGCTGTCCGACCCGGAGTCCAGCTACGTCGCCCGCAGCCGCTACTTCTTCCAGGTGGAGCCCTACCTCGAGGAGTTCGGGGCCGACAGGGTTCAGATCGTCGGCCGCGAGGAGCTGAAGGCCGACCGACCGGGCACCATGCGCCGCACCTTCGAGTTCCTTGGCGTGGACCCGAATTTCACCTCGGAGCAGTTCGAGCGCGAGTGGGAGACCGGCGTGGCGAAGACCGGCAGCCGGTTCCGCCTCATGGACAGGGCGGTCCGGCTCCCCGGCCTGCGAGCGATAGACCGCAACTTCGACCGGCTGCCCGAGTCGCTCAGATGGCTGGCCGAGCGGGTAGTGCACGACCCGGACCGCGGCGAGGTCGCCAAGCCCGAGGTGCCCGACTCGCTCCGCCGGCACCTGGTGGAGCTGTTCCGCGACGACACGACGAAGCTGGAGCGGCTCGCCGGGCGAAGCTTCGGCTGGCTCGCCTAGCCGCTACTCCGGGTCGGGGCGCACCAGCACCAGGTCCGCGACCGGGATGATCTCGTCCACGGGGAGGTCGGCGCGCGAGGCGTGCTCGCGGATCGCCTCCGGGCTCGTCGCCTGGTAGATGCACACGGTGCCGACGCTGCCTCCGCCCTCCTCGAGGACGTAGCTGCGAATCCACCGGATGTCGTCGGCCATCTGCTCGTCACCGACCTGGCGCGAGCGCTCCGCCGCCTGCTCGAGGTCGCCGCCCGATCGCCAGCCGCTGCGTCGCAGGATCGCGTAAGTGTTCATCAATTCCCCTCGGTCGCTTGCGCGGCGACCGTATACCTAAGCTCTCGGAGATGCGAGTCTCCGTTTCCGCCGACGAACGGGTCGGGATCGCCGACGCAGTGGTCGAGGAGCTCCGCAAGCGCGGGCACGAGCCGATCCCGCACGGGGCGCTCGACGACTCCGAGCGCGACGACTGGGCGTGGGCCAGCGAGAGCGCCGCCCGGGACGTCGCCGAGGGCCGAGCCGAGCAGGGGATCGTCTGCTGCTGGACCGGCACCGGCGCCTCGATCGCGGCCAACAAGGTCGCCGGCATACGCGCCGCGCTGTGCATGGACGCCCAGACCGCCGAGGGCGCGCGCCGCTGGAACGACGCCAACGTGCTCGCGCTCAGCCTCCGCGCGACCTCCGAGGCGGAACTCGCGGAGATCCTCGACGCGTGGTTTTCCGCAGAGCCAAGCGCCGACCGGAGCGACCGCTCGAACGTCGAGCACCTCGCCGAGCTGGACGGTTAGATTCCGCGCGATGCGCCGCCTGATTCCCGACCCGGGGCCCGCCACCGTCCCGGAGCAGGTCATCCAGCTGGACCTGATCTCGAGAGCCCCGGAGGACCGCCCGTACCTGGTCACCAACTTCGCGGAGACGGTCGACGGCAGGGCGACCCTGCACGGCCGCTCCGGCCAGATCGGCAGCGATACGGACACCGAGATGCTGGTCTGCCTGCGCACCCGTGTGGACGCGGTGATGATCGGCGCGGGGACGATGAGGGCCGAGCGCTACGGGCGGCCGATCGCCGACCCGGGCAAGCGCGGCCGGCGCGAGCGGCGCGGCTTCTCCCAGGACCCGCTGCTGGTGATCGTGAGCGGGCGGCTGGACATCCCCTGGGACGCGCCGGTGTTCGAGGACCGCGGCGCCCGCGTCCTGATCTTCAGCACGTCCGACGCCGAGCCGCCGGAGACCCTGGCCGAGGTCAGGGTGGTACGTCACGAGGGGAGCGTCGACCTGGCGAAGGCCCTCGCCTACCTGCGCACCGAGCGAGGCGTGCGCGCGTTGCTCTGCGAGGGCGGCCCGCGCCTCCACGCCCAGCTCATCGACGCGGCCCTGGTGGACGAGCTCTTCGTCACCCACGCCCCAAAGCTCGTGGGCGGTGACGGCCCGGGCCTCGCGGTCGGCCTCCCCGAGCTGGAGCGACCGCTCGAGGTCGTCTGGCTCCTGGAGCAGGACGGCGAGCTCTTCGCCCGCTATCGCGTTCCCCGCGACTAGACAGCTAGTAGGCCGGCGGGATCCGGCCCTCCGCCTCGACCTGCTCCTCACCGCGGCGGAGCATCCGCAGCGCCAGGATGGTCCCGCCGAGGGTCGCGGCCAGGCCGAAGCTCACCTGCACGCTCAGGATCCCCTCGCGCGTCCAGTAGACGTCCCGCAGGTCCAGCAGCAATGCGGCCTCGTCGAAGGTCAGCCCGATCCCGGCTCCGAACGGAATCGCCAGCCGCGTCTCGAGCTTGGAGCTCTCGGTGAGCAGGGCGAGCGCCCCGGAGCCGAAGGCGATCAGGATTCCCGGAACGAAGTGATGGATGTGGCGGCCGCCGAGGCGGACGTTGCCGGCGGGCCACCAGCCGCCGCGAATGCCCGCCGTCGACAGCCGGATCAGGGCGAACGCGGAGACAAACCCGGTAAGCATGTTGAAGAGCACCTTCTCGGTGCGCGAAGTCGCCTCGTATCCCTCGACGAGGACCGCCACGGCGTCCTGCGTCGCCCGGCCCGTCGCCTCGAGGGGGCGCTCCGGGCCCTCGTGTTGGATCGCCGGCGCGGCCGTGGGCCGGATCCGGCGCCTCGCAAGCCGCGCGATCTCAGTCGCGATCACCGTGCCGGCCGTCCCGACCGCGACGGTGGCCAGGCCGACCGTGAGCCGGTCCGCGCGGCGGGCGCCCTTGCGGCGCATGATCCGGGGAAGGCGAGACCGGCGGGGGTGAGAGCTCATGCGCCCATCATCCCCTGCCGCGCCACGAAGGGGCGGCGGCTAGAGGCGGACGAGGTTCGGGGCGGTGATGCCCCGCGTGACGCCCCGGAAGTCGAGCACGAGTTGCGCCTCGCGCACGACGCGCTCGTGGTCCACCTCCGGGTGGGCGGTGATGATGCAGGCGATGTCAGCCGCCGGGAGCTCGGCGTCAAGATCGACGGACTTCAGGCCGAACTCCGAAAGCTCGGGGACGTGCGGGTCGTGGTACGCGATGTCCGCGCCGAGGTCACGAAGCAGGCGGATGATCTTGAGGGCAGGCGCCTCGCGGAGGTCGCCGACGCCGCCCTTGTAGGCGACGCCCAGCAGCAGCACACGAGAGCCCCGCGCCGGCTTCGACGCGTCGTTGAGCGTCCGCTCGATCTTCTCCACGCAGAAGTGCGGCTGGGCCTGGTTCAGCT
>DASQCL010000097.1:0-6040 GCA_035634715.1 Solirubrobacterales bacterium | reverse complement strand
CTCGAGGCGTTCGACAACCAGACGTCGAACCACACCAACCAGAACACGGACGTCGGGAATGGCCAGGTACGGCTCGCGCAGGCCCAAGAGCTCGTTGCCCCCGGTGGGCCGGCCCGTAGTCAGCTGCCCGTGGTGCTCGTCGGCGACCTCAACTCCGACGTGAAGACCGCACTCAAGCCGGGCGACGGCAAGGCGGACCAGGCGCTGCTGCAGAACGGATTCCGCGAGCGGAGCACGAGCGATCCGCTGAGCTGCTGCCTGAACACCGCGGTGCTGAAGGCTCCCGGCGGCGGCGGCCAGGTCAGCGACTTCGACCACAAGGTCGACCACATCATGACCAACGACCCGCAGCACGTGGGCCTGGTCAACTCGGCCGTCACCGGGCGGCAGCCGATCAACGGCTTCTGGGACTCCGACCACGCGGGGTTGTTCAGCACGCTCCTGTTCCACTAGGCGCGGCGGCCAGCGCGGGCTGCGCGCCGAGTGCCGCTGAGGTTGATGACTTGCCTCCTCCAGCCTCGGTGCCTCGGCGCGGAGCCCGGCCGGTCCGCCGGCCGGTCCGCGCCGGCGGCTGGTTAGTATCTCGGCGCCGACGCCGTCCGGAGCGGTGTCGCCCAAGCGCATGAAGCGGCCCATCGCCATTTTCATCGTGTTCGCGGCCATCTGCCTGGTCCTGATCCCGTTCTGGGCGCTTCAATCGAAGGGCGGCGCGGACGCCTCGCCGGGATCGACCGTGCCGGCCGCCAACCAGCAGGGGCTGCAGGTCTTCCAGATCAACTGCGGCGCCTGCCACACGCTGGCCGCGGCGGGCACCGACGGCGAGATCGGCCCGAATCTGGACCAGCTCCTCGGGACAGGCCAGAAGAGCTCCGACGTCATCGCGGGGAACTACGACCGCGTCCTGGCGGCGGTCCAGGGTGGCATCGGCGGACGGATGCCGAAGGAGCTCGTCCAGGGCGACCAGGCCAAGGCGGTCGCCCATTTCGTGGCCAACAACGTCTCCTACGTCCCGACTTCGGGAACAGCCACGACGTCGGCCTCACCGTCCTCGTCGTCCTCCACTCCCTAGCGGGCGCCCAAACCGAGCACCCTGGGTGAAATCGGTTTTGGCCTTGGCATGCCGTTTTCGGCGCCTGGACAATTCACGCATTGATCTGCTACGCTCACACTCAGATTTTTTAGGCCAGGAAACAGAAGGAGAAACGCATGGCAAGAACGATTGGAATCGACCTGGGCACCACGAACTCTTGCGTGGCCATCCTCGAGGGAGGCGACCCGACGGTCCTGGAGAACGCCGAGGGCGGGCGGACCACCCCGTCGGTGGTGGCCTTCACCGACTCCGACGATCGCCTGGTGGGCACGGTCGCGAAGCGCCAGGCCGTCATGAACCCCGAGAACACGATCTTCTCGATCAAGCGCTTCATGGGCCGCAAGGAGGCCGAGGTCAAGGAGGAGGAGACGATCGTCCCCTACAAGGTCGTCGCCGGCCCGAATGGCGACGTTCGCGTCGAGGCCCGCGGCAAGCAGTACTCGCCGCCGGAGATCTCCGCGATGATCCTCCAGAAGCTGAAGGCTGACGCCGAGGCGAAGCTCGGCGAGACCGTCGACTCCGCGGTGATCACGGTCCCCGCGTACTTCAACGACGATCAGCGCCAGGCCACCAAGGACGCCGGCAAGATCGCCGGACTCGAGGTCAAGCGGATCATCAACGAGCCGACCGCCGCGTCGCTCGCGTACGGGCTCGACCGGGAGGCCGACCAGACGATCCTCGTGTTCGACCTCGGCGGCGGGACGTTCGACGTCTCGGTCCTCGAGATCGGCGACGGCGTGTTCGAGGTCAAGTCGACCTCCGGCGACAACCACCTCGGTGGCGACAACTGGGACAAGGCGATCGTCGAGTGGATGGTCGCCGAGTACAAGCGCGACCAGGGCATCGACCTGTCCGCCGACAAGAACTCCCTCCAGCGCCTCTACGAGGCCGCGGAGAAGGCAAAGATCGAGCTTTCCACGACGCAGGAGACGCAGATCAACCTGCCGTTCATCACCGCCGACGCCAGCGGGCCGAAGCACCTGGAAATGAAGCTGACGCGGGCCAAGCTGAACGAGCTCACGTCCGATCTGCTCGACCGGGTCGTCGGCCCGGTGAAGCAGGCGCTGGCCGACGCCGGAACGAGCGTCGACCACGTCGTCCTCGTCGGCGGCATGACCCGCATGCCCGCGGTCCAGGAGAAGGTCAAGGACCTGACCGGCAAGGACCCCCACCAGGGCGTGAACCCGGACGAGGTCGTAGCCATCGGAGCCGGCATCCAGGCCGGCGTCCTTGCTGGCGACGTAAAGGACGTGCTCCTACTGGACGTGACTCCGCTCTCACTCGGAATCGAGACCAAGGGAGGCGTATCCACGAAGCTGATCGAGCGCAACACGACGATCCCGACCCGCAAGTCGGAGATCTTCTCGACCGCCGACGACAACCAGCCGTCGGTCGAGGTCCACGTGATCCAGGGCGAGCGCGAGATGGCCGCCTACAACAAGTCGCTGGGCAAGTTCCAGCTGACCGGCATCCCGCCCGCGCCCCGCGGCGTCCCGCAGATCGAGGTCACGTTCGACATCGATGCCGACGGCATCCTGAACGTGTCCGCAAAGGACCTCGGGACCAGCAAGGAGCAGAAGATCGAGATCAAGGGCGGATCCGGGCTGTCCGACTCCGAGGTGGAGCAGATGGTCTCCGACGCCGAGGCGCACGCCGACGAGGACCGGCGCCAGCGTGAGCTGGCCGAGGCCAGGAACGTGGCCGAGAACGCCGCGTACCAGGCCGAGAAGCAGCTCGAGGAGATGGGCGACAAGGTCGACTCGTCCGCGAAGGAGGAGATCACCAAGGCGATCGCCGACGTTCGCGAGTCGCTGACCTCCGAGAACGCCGACGAGATCAAGGCGAAGACAGACGCCCTCCAGCAGGCCTTCCACAAGGTCTCCGAGCAGATCTACCAGTCGGCCGCCGAGCAGCAGCAGGCGGCGAGCGGCGGACCCACCGATGGCGCGGGCGCCAACGGCGGCGGCTCGGACTCCGAGGAGGAGGTCGTGGACGCCGAGGTCGTCGACGAGGACCGCTCCTAGTCGATGGCGGACGAGAGACGGGACCAGCCGGCGGAGACCGCACGGGAGGCTGACGGCGCCACCGGGAACGGTGGCGCCGAGGAGGTCGCCGAGGACCTCGACGCCCTCCTGGCCGATGTGAAGCGCGAGCGCGACGAGTATCTCGCGCTCGCGCAGCGAGCCCGCGCGGACTTCGAGAATTTCCGCAAGCGCGCCGCGCGCGAGGCCGAGGAGGCCGGGCGGCGGGGAAAGGCGCAGATCGCCAAGGAGCTCCTGCCGGCGCTCGACAACCTCGAGCGGGCACTGAAGTCCACGGGCGTCGACCCGTTGACCGGGCGCGCGTCCAGCGCTCCGGAGCCGACCACCGAGGAGGAGGACGCGGAGGTTTACGACACCCCCAGCGAGGAGGTGTCTGCGCAGGAGGCCCTCGCCCGAGGGGTCGCGCTCGTCTACAACGAGCTCCGCTCGGCACTCGAGCGCGCCGGGGTGGAGACGTATGACCCGACCGGTGAGCCGTTCGACCCGAACACGTCCGAGGCTCTCGCGACCCGTCCCGCCGGGGACCGCGTGGAGCCCGGGGTGGTCATCGAGACGCTCGAGCGCGGCTATCGCCTCGACGGCCAGGTGCTCAGGGCAGCCCGCGTCGTCGTCAGCGCATAGGAGGCGTGATGGCTGATCGCGACCTCTACTCCGTCCTCGGCGTCGGCAAGAAGGCGAGCGCCGACGAGATCAAGAAGGCGTACCGCAAGCTGGCGCGCCAGTACCACCCCGACCGTAACCCCGGCGACGACCAGGCCGAGGAGAAGTTCAAGGAGGTGCAGGGCGCCTACGACACGCTCTCCGACCCGGAGAAGCGCCGGCAGTACGACGCCGGCGGCATGTTCTCCGGCTTCGGCGGTGGCGGCCCTGGCGGCGGAGGTGGCGGCTTCCCGTCGGACCTCGGCGACATCTTCTCCACCGTCTTCGGGCGCCGGGGCGGTCCCGAGCCGGTGCAGGCTCGAGGGCGGGATCTCGAGACCGAGGTCCAGCTCTCGTTCGAGCAGGCGGTGCACGGCGCCGAGCTTCCCGTCGTGGTGCCGAAGCAGTCCACCTGCCAGACGTGTCACGGCTCGGGCGCCCAACCCGGGACCGCGCCGGTCACCTGCCCGCGCTGCGGCGGGACCGGTATGGACTCCCAGAGCCAGGGCTTCTTCTCCATCAGCCGGCCGTGCCCGCAGTGCGGGGGCAGCGGCCAGATCATCGAGCATCCCTGCGAGACCTGTGGCGGCTCCGGCCTGACTCTCCAGCAGAAGCGCTACCGCGTGAAGATCCCGCCGGGAGTCAAGGACGGAAGCAGGATCCGGGTCGCCGGGAAGGGCGAGGACGGGCCCCGGGGCGGTCCGCCGGGGGACCTGTACGTGGTCACGCGCGTTACCCCGTCGCCGGTCTTTGTGCAGCGGGATGACGGCAATCTCGAGGTCACGATCCCGATCACGATCTCCGAGGCCATCCAGGGCGCAACGGTCGAGGTCCCGACCCTGAACGGCACCAAGAAGATCCGCCTTCCCGCTGGGACGCAGCACGGAACCGTCCAACGGTTGCGCGGGGAGGGGCCGCCCCGCCCGGGCGGGAAGGGCCGCGGCGACATCCTCTACCGGATCGAGCTCGAGGTGCCCAAGGACCTGAGCTCCGAGCAGCAGCAGGCACTGGGGGAATTCGCGAAGACGATGAACGACCGCAACCCGCGCGAACGGGTGCTGCATGACGCGTCCGCCTCCTCGGGCAAGGTCAGGAGCTAGGCGATGGCAAAGCGCTACACACGCGTCAAAGCCGCGATTGATAGCGAGCGCGGCGTGTTCATGATCTCGGTCGCCGCGGAGCTCGCCGACATGCACCCCCAGACGCTCCGGATGTACGAAGCGCGAGGGCTGATCACGCCCAAACGATCCCCCAAGCAGACCCGCCTCTATTCGCACAGCGACGTCGAGCGGCTGCGCCGAATCCAGCGGATGACGAGCGAGGACGGCTTGAACCTCGCGGGCGTCGAAGCGGTGCTGAACATGGAGGATCAGGTCGCTCGCATGCGGGCCGAGCTCGAGCGCATGCGCCGGCGGACCAAGGACCTGGAGCGCGAGATGAACGAGGAGGTCGAGCGCGTGCGACGATCGCTGAAGGCCGAGCTGGTGCCATATGGCGTTTACGGCGCCGGCGACCTCGTCCGGGCGGACCGGGCGCAACCAATCAAGATCCCCGTGAAGCGCACCCGGAAGGGGGGCTGACGTGCAGCCGGACCGATTTACCGTCAAATCCCAGGAGGCCGTCGCCGCGGCACAGCGACTCGCCGCCGAGCGCCGCAACCCCGAGGTGGCACCCGCGCACCTGCTGCTGGCGCTGCTCGACCAGGAGGACGGCCTCGTCGTGCCCGTGCTGCAGAAGCTTGGCGCCGACGTGGCGTCGATCCGCGCCCGGACGCTCGAGGCAGTCGACGGGCTGCCCGAGCTCGGCGGGGACGAGGAGCCCGACGTTCGCCCGGCGCAGTCGTTCGTCCGCGCGATCCAGCGGGCCGAGCGCGAAGCCTCGGCGATGGGCGACTCCTACATCTCGTCCGAGCACCTGCTGCTCGCCCTGACCGACAAGTCCTCCCCGGTCGCGGACATCGTGCCGGATCGCGGCGAGGTCGCCGCTGCGATCAAGGAGGTGCGCCCGAGCCCGATCACGAGCCCGAACCCGGAGGACACCGTCGAGGCGCTCGAGAAGTTCGGCCGCGACCTCACGGAGGAGGCCGAGCTGGGCAAGCTCGATCCGGTCATCGGCCGCGACGAGGAGATCCGGCGGGTGATCCAGGTGCTATCGCGCAGGACGAAGAACAACCCGGTCCTGATCGGCGACCCGGGCGTCGGTAAGACGGCGATCGTCGAGGGGCTCGCCCAGCGCATCGTGCGCGGCGACGTCCCGGAAGGCCTCAAGA
>DASQCL010000096.1:0-10428 GCA_035634715.1 Solirubrobacterales bacterium | reverse complement strand
CCCCGCTCTTTCGAGTGTGCGACGGCGTGCGGATTCGGTTTGCTGACAACAAAGCGGACTCGTCGGCAGCGACCGTGTTGATGTTGAGCCCGTGGCCGGAGAGCCTCTGGGCTTTTCGGCGGATCTGGGACCGAGTGTCGGGGGTGGCGCGCGTGGTCGCGATCGACCTGCCGGGATTTGGCCACTCAGACGGTCGCCCGGAGCTGATCGCACCGGATGCGATGGGCACGTTCCTTGCGCGCCTTATCGAGGAATGGGGCCTGGGCGCGCCGCACGTGGTCGGTCCAGACGTGGGCACCGCCGCCGCGTTGTTCTTGGCGGCCAACGCTCCAGACCGCGTCACGAGCTTGACGATCGGTGGAGGCGCGGTGCGTGCTCCGATCGATGCCGGCGGCGCGCTCAAGGATGTCATCGAGGCCCCGAGCCTCGACGTCGTCCGACAGCTGGATGCCCGAACCAACATCGGGGTCGCCGTCGAGCCCGTTGCCGGTGCCGATAGCGAGCCCGACGTCCATGAGGACTACGTCAGCGCGTACGACCTCGGGCGCTTTGCCGAGTCCGCTCGCTTTGTCCGCCATTACCCCGACCAGAATCCGGTGCTGCGCGGTCTATTGCCTTCGATCACCACGCCGGCTCAGATCATCGCCGGACGCGAGGACGACTTGGTGCCGTGGTCCAACAACGAGTACCTCGCCGACCTCCTACCCAACAGCGAGATCCACCCGCTGGATGCCGGCCACTTCGCGTGGGAGCAGGCGTCCGACGAGTACGGCCGTCTCATCGTCGATTGGGTCACCGGCGGATTCCAGCGCTCGTAAGCTCTTCATCGTCGGACCGAGACGCGGATCTCGCTACCCCAAGAGCACCCATGACCACAAACGGCACAAGCAGACGCAGCACGGTGTCTGTCCCGGACAGCCCCTCGCTCACCACCTCGCAGCTCGCAACGCTTGCCGACGTTGGCGAAGAGCGCACGGCGAACACGGACGATGTTCTCTTTCAGGTGGGCGACGATCGGTATCCGTTCGTAGTGGTCCTGGAGGGCGAGGTCGCGATCCTCGATGCCGCCGGCAACGAGATCACCCGCCAGGGGCCGTCGAATTTCCTCGGCGAGCTGAACCTTCTTTCGGGGCAGAGCGTGTTCGTGACCGCCGTGGTCACGAAGCCGTTGCGTTACATCGCGGTCGACAGGGAAGCCCTCCGGGCGCTGCTCTTCGACGACGGGGCGCTCGGCGATCTACTGCTGGCGACGTTCGTTGCGCGCCGGGAAGCACTCCAGCAAGTCGCCGGGCTCGGCCTCGAGATCGTCGGGCCGCGTTCGTCTCCGGCGACGATGCGACTGCTCGCTTTCGCGCGCAGCAACCGACTGCCGTTCACCTGGCGTGATCCGGAGCGCGGCGATGATCCGGAGGCGGCGGCGCTGGTCGCCGGACTCGACGCCTCGAGCCTGCCGTTCGTGCGACTACCGGGCGGAGTGGAGATGCGGGCGCCGTCCTCCGGGGAGCTTTCTCGCGCACTCGGGATCGGGCGCGAGCTTGAGCCACGGGAAGAGGTCGATCTCCTCGTCGTGGGTGCCGGGCCCGCCGGCCTCGGTGCGGCTGTGTATGGAGCGTCGGAGGGCCTAGACACACTCCTCGTCGAGAGCACCGCCCTCGGCGGGCAAGCGGGTGAATCACGACGGATTGAGAATTACCTCGGTTTTCCGGCTGGCATCACCGGGACGGAGCTCACCGGCCGCGCGGTCGTGCAGGCGCGCAAGTTCGGCGCCCGTCCCGCGACGCCATACCGGGCCGTCGCACTCGAGCCGGGAGAGGGACGGCACGTCGTGCGGCTCGAGGAGGGGCAGGAGATCGCCGCACGAGCTGTCCTCCTCGCGACGGGCGCGCAGTACCGGCGGCTCCCGGTCGATGGCCTGTCGGACTATGAAGGGCTGAGCGTCTTCTACGCCGCGGGCCCCCCGGAGCGCGAGCTCTGCGGCGCCTCGCGCGTCGCGGTCGTCGGCGGCGGCAACTCAGCCGGGCAGGCCGCGGTCTGGCTCTCACGGGGAGGGGCGCTGGTGACCCTGCTCCACCGCCGCGCCGATCTGCAGGAGACGATGTCGGACTACCTCGTCCGTGAGCTCGAGCGCTATGGGGTGGCGGTGCGCGATCAAAGCGAGATCGCCGAACTTCACGGGCGAGACGGACAGCTCGAGGCGGTCACGTTGACGAGCGGAGAACGTTTACCGTTCTCCTTTCTCTTCCTCTTTCTCGGTGCTCGGCCCTGCACCGAGTGGCTCGATGAGACGATCGCGCGCGACGAGGACGGCTTCATTCTCACCGGCAGTGCCATCGGGCGCGAGGACCTGCTCGAGACCAGCGTGCCGGGGGTCTACGCGGCGGGCGACGTCCGAGCGGGCTCAGCGAAGCGATGCGCTGCCGCAGTCGGCGAGGGGGCGATGGTCGTGCAGTTCGTCCATGCCCACCTCCGTCGAACGCCGCTTTCCGTTCGAAGCGGCACTACTGCTTGATTTCTGACGGGAGCGACGGGACTCGAGCTTGATTTCTGACGGGAGCGACGGGACTCGAACCCGCGGCCTCCGGCGTGACAGGCCGGCGCTCTAACCAACTGAGCTACGCCCCCAGGGGATCGCGGGCGCCGTGCCCGCCGAAGTGATTCTAGGGGCGAGATAGTCTCCGCCGCCATGCGGATCCTGACCTACCGCTCCGACCGAGGACCGCGGGCCGGCCTCCTGGTGGACGGCGCCGTCGTCGACGCGTGGGATGCCCTGGGCGGCGACGGCTCGAGTGTGCGAGAGCTGCTCGAGGCCGACCGCCTCGGTGAGCTGAGCGGGATCGACGCAGGCGGGGGCGTCGCGGTCGAGGACGTCGAGCTCCTGCCTCCCGTGCCGGACCCGGAGAAGATCGTCTGCATCGGCCTCAACTACCGGGCCCACGCCGCGGAGGCCGGCATCGATCCGCCGGACGCCCCGGCGATCTTCGGCAAATACCGGAACGCCCTGGTGCCGACCGGCGCCGCGGTGCGGCTCCCGGCAGCCAGCGACAAGGTCGACTACGAGGCGGAGGTGGCGTTCGTCATCGGGCGACGGTCATCGGAAGTGGACGAGTCCACCGCCGCGGACTACATCGCGGGCTACACGCTGCTCAACGACCTGTCGGCTCGCGACCTGCAGTTCGCGACCCCGCAGTGGATGCCGGGCAAGGTGTTCGACGGCTCGGCTCCCTGCGGCCCGGCGCTGGTGACCGCCGACGAGGCGCTCACCGAGGGCACCGCCTCGTTCTCGCTGACCCTGAACGGTGAGGTCATGCAGGACGCGTCGACCGACGACCTGATCTTCGGCATCCCGCAGCTGGTCGCCCACCTTTCGCGGCTGATGACGCTCGAGCCCGGCGACATCGTGTCCACCGGGACACCGTCGGGCGTCGGCTCGACGCGGGACCCCCGGGTGTGGCTCAAGCCCGGCGACGAGATCGCGATCAGCTCGCCGACGCTGGGGCTGCTGGAGACGCGGATCGCGTAGCAAGCGTCCGCGCGCCGCCGCGCTGCGGCCAGAACATCGCCGCCAGAGCGAGCGGCAGGAACCACACGACGTAGAAGTAGAACCAGTGCGTCGCCCCGAGCTGGACGGCGATCGTCACCGTCGCCGCGAGCGCCGCGATCTGGGCCGGGGTTTTGCGCCGGGGCCAGAAGGCGACGGCGAGCGCCAAGACAGCTGCGATCACCCGCTCGGCGGATTGCAGGAGGTGCAGTGACGGGGCCTGGCCCCAGACGCTGAACGGGGAGCTTCGGGACGCCTGGTAGCCGAGCGTGTGGTCGTAGAACTGGCGTAGGCCGCCGGGCGGCAGGAACGGGATGACGAGGGCCGCCGCGACGGCGAGGAAGACGACACTGAAGACGATCGCCTGCCGCCACCGCCGCTCGCCGGTCCCGGTCGCGAACAACGGGGCGAGGGCCGCGGGCCCGAACTTGGCCGCCGAGGCGAGGGCGACGGCGACGGCCCGGACCGGTGCCGAGGTCACCGCGAGCATGGCGCCGACGAGGAGCATCGCGATGAGCGAGTCGTTGGCGTTGGCGTTCATCGTGTAGAGCGTGAACGGGTAGGCCAGCCACGCGAACGCGAGCCCGATACCGAGGGCCTTCCCCTGCGGCCCTGGCCGCAGCCGCCGGCCGAGGACCCAGAGACCAACCGCGGTCAAGAGATCGAAGGTGATCGCCGCCGCATGCGCCGCGGGGACGCTCCCCCAGTGGCCGCTCCACGGGAAGATCAGCTCGAACGGGACGTAGGCGAGGTAGTTGAACGGCGCGTAGACGTCGCCGCGGATCGCCAGGCCCTGGGCGAAGGTCCCGGCGTAGAGGTTCTGCCCGTGCGTGATGTGGTCGGCCCCCACCACCCCGGCGACGCCGATGTCGATGACATGGGAGTCGACGATATTCAGCGCGATCCGAGCGCACGCGAGCGCGATGGCGGCGATCGCGACCCACCGCAGCGGAATCACCGGGATCAGCGGCCCATCGCGTTCCCGCGGCCAGATCCCGGACCACAGCATGCGCGCGAACACGTAGATCAGCACCGGGTAGGTGAGCGCGACGGAGGCGGTGATCTCCGCGCGGTTGTAGAAGAACAGCGAGACCCCGAGGCCCAGCAGCACCAGGAGGTCCAGATGGAGCAGCCGGAAGAGCCGGCGCGGGTCGACGAAGGGAACGAGGAACAGGAGACAGAGCGGCAGCCAGACATAGGGCGCGTTGACCTTCTGGGCGATCGCGCCGCTGTAGCCGCGCGCGAGCGGGTCCGTGAGCTGGGTGTCGTGCCAAGCTCCCAGCACCTGCCCGGTCCGCCCGCCCACGATCGCCTGGGCGACCTCCGTGCGGTTGGCGTCCGGGCCAGTGAAGTAGCTCACCTGCCAGCTGTCCCCCCGCTCGAACACGATCGGGTACATGCCGGGGCTCTCGGCTCGCTCGGCCTGCACCGCGTCTGCCCTGTTCGCAGCCGCGATCGCCTGCCTGCCGGTGAGGGTGAACCCGGCCGGCGGGCGCGACAGCGAGGGCGGGCGCTCGAGCGGCGGTGGGAGCTGGCCGCCGAAGGGTGGCTCGTTCGCGAAGTTCTCGGTTGCGGATGCCTGCGCCGGGGCCGCAAGAGCGAGCGCCAGCGCGCACAGGATCGCGATCAGCAAGTCAAATGGAGCGCAGCGGCGACGGCCGCGGGATCGCGCGCCTCGAGCTCCTCAAAGCGCTCGACGGCCTGATCGGTGGGCAGCGGCTCGACCTTGACGCCACGCTCGCGGAGCGCCTCGATGACGGAGCGCTCTGGCTGCAGCCGCTCGGCGTACCCGCATCCGAGGATCAGCCGCTGCGGGAGCTCCTCGAGCACGTCGTCGAGGTCCTCGATCACAAGCGAGTGGCCGTCGCGCCTCCACCAGTCTCCGAGCACCCGGTCCGGGAGGACGATGACGTCGGTGTGATGCTCGACGCCGTCGATGACGATTCGTCCCGGGCTGTAGCTCTCAATCCGCGCCACGATCGACCTGTCGCTCGATCGTAGTCGTCTCGCCCGCCGGCGGGTGGCCTGCCTCTCCGGACGGCCCGCCGAGCAGGCCGACGCGGAACAGGAGGGCATCCGTGCCGGCGGCGTCGAGGGGCTCGGCGAGCAGATGGCCCTGCGCGAGCTCGCATCCGAGCTCGAGCAACCGCTTGCGCTGCTCCGGGCGCTCGATCCCCTCGGCCACGACCCGTAGGCCGAAGATGTTCGCGAGGTCGATGATGGCGCGGAGCAGGTCGGGCTCCTCGCCGGGCAGGCCGATCCCGTCGACGAACGATTTCTCGATCTTCATCAGATCGAGGGGCAGCCGCCGGAGGTAGCGGAGGGAGGAGTAGCCGGTGCCGAAGTCGTCGATCGCGAGGTCGACGCCCAGCGCCTTCAGGGCATCGACCTCCTCGATGGCCTCGTCAAAGCTCTCCATCAGCGCCGTCTCGGTGATCTCGAGCGTCAACCCGGTGGCCTCCAGCTGCGACTCGGCGAGCGCGTCCGAGACCTCCTGGACCAGGCCGGGCTCGCGAAGCTGGGCGCCGGAGACGTTCACCCCGATTCCGAGCCCGGGGTGGCCGGGGTATTTCGCCCGCCACAGGGCGCCCTGGTGGCACGCCTTCCGGAGGACCCACCGGCCCAACTCGCCGATCAGGCCGCTCTCCTCCGCCAGCGGGACGAAGCTCTCCGGCATCACGATCCCCCGCGTGGGGTGGTGCCACCGGACGAGCGCCTCGACCCCGGTGACCGAGCCGCTCACGAGGCTGAAGATCGGCTGGTAGACGACCACCAGCTCCTCGCGCTCGAGCGCCCGCTTCAGGTCGACCTCGAGCTCCAGGCGCTCGACGATCGCCGTGTGCATCCCGGGCTCGAACACCGCGTAGCGGCCCTTGCCGCGGCTCTTGGCCCTGTACATCGCCAGGTCGGCGTCCCGCAGCAGCGTCTCGGCATCGTCCTTCCCGGCCGCGATGCCGATGCTCACGCTGACGTAGAACTCGCGGTCGCGCAGCTCGAACGGGGCCTCGAGCGCGTCGAGGAGCCGCTGCGCCGCGCGGGCTGCGTCGCCGGGCTCCCGCAGCTCCTCCAGCAGGACGGCGAACTCGTCGCCGCCGAGGCGGGCGATGGTGTCGCCCGGCCGCAGGCACTCGGAAAGCCGCTCGGCGACCATCACCAGCAGCCGGTCCCCGGTCCGGTGACCGAGGCTGTCGTTCACGGTCTTGAAGCCGTCGAGGTCGCAGAAGAGAACCGCGACCGGCTCCGACTCGCGCTCTGCGCGGTCGAGCGCGTGGCGCATCCGGTCCAGGAAGAGCGAGCGGTTGGGCAGGCCGGTCAGTGAGTCGTGCAGCGCCTCGTGGACATCCTCCTCGACGGCGCGCGCGTGGTTGAGCGCCAGGCTCGCGTGCTCAGCCAGCGAGATCAGGACCTGCTGGTCCCGGGCGCCGAAGAGCCGGCCTGGTTCGGTCGACGCCACTCCCAGGCTGCCGACGACGTGGCTGCGCTCGTACACAGGAGCCGCCATGGCGGCCGTCGGCACGGCGACCGGAAAATCCACCAAGTCGCCCAGGGAACCGGCTCCCGTCACGGCGTCCGCGACGACGAGCATCCGTTCGCGCATGGCGCGTCCGCCGAGTCCCGCGCCGGCGGGCTTCCGCCGGCGCTCGGCCATGAGCTCGTCCCCCCCGAGAGCGGCCACTGCCGCCGCATGGTCCGGATCGTCCGGGTCGGCGATCCAAAGGATTCCCACGCTGCTGTCCAGCAACTCGCACGCCCCCTCCACCACGGCCTCCAGGACCTCGTGGACGGGGAGCCGATCGACGATCCCGCGCTGTAGCTGCGCAAGCCGCTCGAGCAGCACCTGGCGCTCGCGAAGCGAGTCGAGGAGTTCCGCATTCTGCTCGGCCTGCTCGTCGGAGTCCGCCCGAAGGGCACGCTCGTTCTGGAGGACCGAGGAGATCAGCGCCAGGAACGCGGCGAGCTGCTTCGGATCCTCCTGCGCGGACATGGCCTAGTGCGCGCCTTCGGTTGGCGGTATCTCGTACCTGACCGCGGGCAGATTGGCGGAGCGGGGCTCAGCGTGGGCGGGCGCCAGCTTGCCGGAGTGGTGGTGCTGCTTGCTCGACCAGTCGACCATGTCGGGCTTGACCTTCAGTAGGTGACGCCAGGTTTGCGGACCGATCTTGCCGTCGACGTGCAGGTGGTGCTTGCGCTGGAAACGCTTCACGGCGCGACGCGTCTTCTTGCCGAAGCCGCCATCGACGGCCAAATGCGCCCCGGCGCCGCGCAGGTGCTCCTGCGCCCAGACGACCAGGTCGCCCTTGTCGCCCTTGGAGAGGCCGGGGTAGTTGTCGGAGCCGCGCCGGACTCCCTTGATGCGGTCGACGTTTCGGCCCAGCGCGCGCCACTGCTTCTTGCTCGTGTGCTGCCACGACCACCAGCTGACGCCGGTGAAGCCGAACGAGATCGCGAGGCGACGGAACTTCTGGATCTGCTTCTTCGACGGCCGGCCTCCGGCGTCCTTGTAGGTCTGCCCCACCGGATAGATCCCGCGCTCGTAGACGCGGTTGTAGCGGATCGTGTGGCGATCGGCCTGACCCACGCCGACGCCGATCGCGTGCCAGTAGACCTGCGGCAGGTTGAAGCGCGCGCCGCCCTTCCCCAGGAAGACGGAGTAGGGAAACGACGGGTGGTAGTCGACGTAGGGGAAGCTGGAGAGCGCGGTGGGGAAGTGGCCGCCGATCGCGTGGCGGAGCTTGTCGACGTAGGTATCCGCGGCTCCGTAGCGGCCCTCGTACTCGGCCTCGGCGTCGATGACGAGGCAGTCGGCGCCGTCTCGGACGGCCGCCGCTCCCTGCTTTGCCTCCCCCTTTGGATGGGCGCCGTAGACGTACTGCCAGGCGCACACACGAAGGCCGTGGCGGTGAAAGTACTTCACGAGGCCGGGCGTGAACTGGCTCCAGGCGCTCGTGCCGTCGGAGCTCTTGATGTAGAGCGTCCGGATGCCGTGGTTCTTCGCCTTGCGGGCGATCTTCGAGAGCTTGCCGCCGCTCGACTTCTTGACGTACCAGATCCACATCCCATTCCCGTGGAAGGGGTTGCCGGACTTGCCGCCCTGCCCGCCGTGGGAGGTGCTGCCGGTGCCGCCACCCGCGGCGGCACCGCCCACCGGGAGGAGGAGCGCGCCCGCGATCAGGGCGGCGAGGATGAGGGTCGCCGGGGCCACGCGGGCACGCCGATGGAGCCGGCGCGAACGCGTCGGCACCCAGGGCCGCCTGCCTGTCGGCCTCCGCTTGGTGCTCGGAGCGTGCATGTGTACTCCGACTACGGCGCGGGTCGCGGTGCTCCTATGACCCGACCGCGTCGCCGGGTAGTATCGCGAAACCCGCGACATCGGATGTCGCGCAGGAAAGGCAGCAAGACAGCATGCGCAGGAACCTCGCCCTTTGGGCGGCAGGGATTTTCGTCGTGACGGTGGCCGTGGCGGCCTGCCCGTGGGCGATGGCGCGGGGCCATCGCGATCACGCCGACGCCTCGGGGCCGCTCGACCTCCTGCATGTGAGTGTCGACCAGGTCCGGCGCTCGATGCGGATCTCGGTCCACACCAGCGGCTCCTTCTATCTCGGCGCGCTCAACCGGCATCCGGACACCAACAAGTCGCAGGACCGGTTCATCTGCCTGCAGATCCACAAGCCAAAGCAGGAATTCATGCGCCAGCTCTGTTTCGGCAAGGGGCCCAACGGCGACGACGACACGCTGGGCTACGCGACGCTGAAGCCGGACAAGTCGGTGCGGTCGTGGACCGGCATCGACGCGAGGGTCAAGCGGTCGAACAGCCGCTCGGTGGTCGCCACGTTCAGGCCAGGGGCGGCGCATCTGCATCCGGGCCACTACCGATGGCGGGCCGTGAGCCAGTGGACGGGCAACAAGTGCCCGGCGACCAACGGCTCCCGCGGGAAGCGCGATCCGTGCTTCGATCGTGTTCCCAACGGGCACGACGCCCTCTTCGCGCTGCACCACGTGCAGCCGATCGGCTGCAAGGACAGTGGCCCGTCGCCGGTCTTCTCGGGCTCCGGAGCGGCCAAGCGGATCGCCCTCACCTTCGACGACGGACCGAGTACCTACACGCCACAGGTGGTCTCGATTCTCAAGCAACACCATGTGAAGGGAACGTTCTTCGAGATCGGCCAGCAGGTGTCGAGCACCTCGCGGGTGGTGGTCAACGCCGGCGAGGAGATCGCCGACCACAGCTACCACCACGAGACCGACCCGAGCCGCTCGTCGATGGCCGCGACCAACTCGGCGATCCGCCGGGTGACCGGCTTCGAGCCGTGCCTGTTCCGGCCGCCCGGCGGCGCGTTCAACTCACGAGTGGTCGGCGACGCCCGCGCGCTGGGCATGACGACGGTGATCTGGAACGTCGACCCGCGCGACTGGTCGACTCCCGGCACCAGCGCGATCTACAGCCGGGTGGTGAGCGCGGTGCGGCCCGGCGCCATCGTCGTGATGCACGACGGCGGCGGCAACCGCTCGGAGACGGTCGCGGCGCTCCCGCGGATCATCAAGACGCTGCGCAGCCGGGGCTACCGCATGGTGACCGTCAGCAAGCTGCTGGGCCAGCGGACGATCTGGGGCGAGGCGCCGAAGCTCAAGGCGCCAAGAACCCCGTTCGGCTTCCTAGATAGTCCGGCCGGAGCCGCGCCAGCCACTGAAAAACATGAATAGCGCGACCAGCGCGAGCACGAAGAGGATCGGGTTGACGATCGCGCCGCCCGCGAGGGCGAGGATCAAGAGGATGATTCCGAGCACGAGCCACAGCATCTGGTCCGCTCCTTCGTCGGATTGAGCGACCGCGTACCCACGGCGCGGAGCGGGGAAACGGAAAGGCGCGCCGGTCGGCGCGCCCCCCTATG
>DASQCL010000095.1:0-10396 GCA_035634715.1 Solirubrobacterales bacterium | reverse complement strand
CGCGATCATGCAGATTTCCCCCGAGCAGGGTGCGTTCATGACCGTCCTCGTGAAGGCGATGGCTGCCAGGCGGGCGCTCGAGCTGGGGACGTTCACGGGCTACTCGGCGATCTGCGTCGCGAGGGGCCTGGCCGACGGCGGCCAGCTCGTCACCTGCGACCTGAGCGGCGATTGGACCAAGATCGCCCGCCGCTATTTCGAGGAGGCCCGCGTCGCCGACCGCATCGACCTGCGTCTCGGCCCCGCGCTGGAGACGCTCCGCGGGATGACGGACGAAGAGCCTTTCGACTTCGCCTTCATCGACGCCGACAAGAGCGAGTACCCGGACTACTACGAGGAGTGCCTGCGGCTCCTGCGACCGGGCGGGCTGATCATGCTCGACAACGTCCTGCGCAGCGGCACCGTGCTCGACGAGACCGACGACGATCCCCGCAGCGTCGCCACGCGCGAGGTGAACGAGCGCGCGATCGCCGACGAGCGCGTCGACGTCGCGATGCTCGGCGTCGCGGACGGCATCACCCTGGCGCTGAAGCGCTAGGCGGCTGGACGCCGGCGCGATGGACCGCGACGCGGCGATCGAGCGCCACCGCGGCGCGCTGATGTCGTTCATCCGGCTGGTGGGCGGGGGCGGGACCTCGCAGGTGCTCGAGCCCGGCGGGGTGACGGCCTCCGTCGTCCCGGCGATCCCCGACCGCTCGATCGTGAACTCGGTTGCCTACCGTGACGCGAAGGCGCTCGAGGCCGCGTTGAACGACCTGGCCGCCGCCTACGAGGAAGCCGGCATCCGCGCCTGGACCGTGTGGGTTCCGGAGGACGACCGCGACGTCGCCGCGCTCCTCGAGGCCGCCGGTCACCGTCTGGACGCGACTCCCACGGCGATGATCGCCGACCTCACCCTCGTCCCCGACCCGGACCCGGGCGACCTCGACTGGGGAGTGGACGCGAGCACGCGGGACGTGGGGCGGATCAACGACCTCGCATACGGGTGGCCCGAGAACACCTTCATCCGCGCGATGGACCGGTTCGCCGACATCGACGCGCTGCACCTGTACCAAGCGCGCGTCGATGGCGAGCCCGTATGCGTGCTCGGCACCTACGACAACGGCGATGACTGCGAGCTCTACTTCGTGGCCACGCTGCCCGACCACCGCGGCCAGGGCTTGGCGCGCCGCCTTGTGCACCAGGCGCTGATCGACGCCCGCGACCGCGGCCTAACCGTTTCGAGCCTCCAGGCGACGAAGGCGGGCTATCCGATTTACGAGCGCCTGGGCTACGAGCCGATCTGCACCCTCGAGATGTGGGAGCGCAGGCGCGAATAGGGAACGCAGCCCACGGCCCGCCGGATATATGTTGCCGGGCGATGGCGGTGGATCAGGCGCGGCTGGATGCGGCGATCGATGCGCTCTCGGACCGTGAGCGGTTCAGGGAGGCGGAGTCGGTCGTGGCCGCCGCGGCCCCAAAGCTCCACCGGATCCTGGCCGACGCGCTCCAGGAGGGTGGGTGGTTCGGCGAGGCGCACGAGGCGGAGGTCCGCAAGGCCGCCGCGGCCGAGACTGACGAGGAGCGCCTCGCCGCCGTGCGCACGCTGCTCGCCGAGGAGGCGCGGATGGGCATGATGGTTGGCGTCGCCGTCGGCTGGGCACTAGCGGAGGAGCTGAGTGAGACGACAACTAACGAGGAGGACTGAGACGTGACCGACATCCGCTTTCTGGGCCAGTCGTGCTTCGAGCTCTCGGACGGGAACGCGCGCGTGGTCGTCGACCCGTTCCTGGCGCCGCACAATCCGGTCGCGACCGTCTCGGCTGGCGACCTCGACGCCACCCACGTCCTCGTCACCCACGGGCATGCGGACCACCTCGCCGACGCCGTGGCCGTGGCACAGAAGAACGACGCGCCGACCGTGGCGATCGTCGAGCTCGCCGGCTGGCTTGGCGAGCAGGGCGTCGAGAACACCATCGACCCCAACCTCGGCGGCACGGTCGAGTTCGACTGGGGCTGGGCGAGGATGGTGCAAGCGTTCCACACGAACACCGCGCCCGACGGGACTGCGGTGGGCCAGGCCGCCGGCTACGTGATCAACATCGGCGGGACGACGATCTACCACCTCGGCGACACCTGCCTCTTCAGTGACCTGAAGCTGATCGCGGAGCGCACGCCGCCGGACGTCGCGCTGATCCCGATTGGCGGCCACTACACGATGGACCGCCAGGACGGCGCCCTGGCCGCCGGGCTGATCGGGGCGCCGACCGTGATCCCGATGCACTACAACACGTTCCCAGCGATCGAGGCCGACGCCGAGGCGTTCAAGTCCGACGTCGAGTCCAAAACGACATCGACCGTGGTGATCCTTCAACCGGGGGAGACCCACACCGTCTGATTCAAAATCCTGGCCAGCTGGCCAATCGAGGGTGTACGCTTCGCGGCATGGAAGCCAGGACGGAACCGGAGTCAGCAGAGGCCAGGACGGCCCGAACCCTCAGCGACATCGCCCAACAGGAGGGGTTCGAGGAAACCTCAGACCCGGCGCTCCAGGAATCGGCCGACCGTGGCCAGGCGAAGCTCCTCGACTACGGCCAGCTGTATGAGTTGTGGGAGCGTCAGCAGTGGGCAACCCAGGACCTCGACTTCAGCCAGGACCGCATCGACTGGCACGAGCGCATCTCCGAGGAGGAACGCTTCCAGCGGATGTACGGGCTGTCGGGGTTCTTCATCGGCGAGCAACGCGTCACAGACGAGCTGGGACCGATCATGCGCGCCTGCCCCAAGGAGGAGCAGCGCATCTTCCTCTCCACCCAGATCGCCGATGAGGCCCGGCACGTCCGTTTCTTCGACCGCTTCTACAGCGAGGTAGGCGTCTACGAGGGCACCAACAGCCTCGCCGACCGGCTGCGGGCGACGGAGGAGAACCTGAACGAGTCCTTCGGCCAGCTCTTCGACGACCTGCTGCACACCCGGGTCGACCGCCTCGCCGCCGAACCGGAGGACACCGTGGCCCTCGTGGAGGCCGTGACGCTCTACCACATGATCATCGAGGGCGCCCTGGCTCTCACCGGCCAGCACTTCATCATCGAGTACAACACCGAGCAGAACACGCTGCCGGCGTTCGTCGAGGGCTTCAACAAGGTCGCCCGCGACGAGCACCGCCACATCGCGCTCGGCGTCCGCTTCCTCACCGACATGGCGCAGGAGGACCCGAAGTACCGGGACGCCATGCAGCGGATGATGGGCGAGGCGCTCCCGATCGCCGACGGTGTCCTCGATCCGCCTTGGGCCGAGGACGAGGATCTCGAGATGTTCGGCGTCTCACGCGACGAGACGCACGCCTTCGCCGCCCAGTGCCTCACACGGCGGCTGAAGGTGATCGGCCTGGCCTAGGCCCTGATCAGCTGGGCGGCGTGTAGGTGTCCGTGCCGCCGGGCGGCGTCGTTCCGGTGTCGTTGGGCGGCGGAACGGAGCCCGGCGGCGGGTTGCCGTCGACCGGCGGGTTCGGGTCGACCGGCGGATCGGGGATCACCGGCGGGTCCGGGTCGGTGCCGGTGGGGTCGCCGGTGCCGGTGGGGTCGGTCGAGCTTCCGCCTGCCGTCGGGTCGCCGCTGCCGTCGGTCGTAGTGGTCGGATCGGTTGCGCCCGCGGTGTCGGTGGCCGTCCCGGGATCGGTGGAGGTGTCCGTTGGCGTCGTGGTCGTCGGGTCCGTCGCCGGCGCAGTGTTGGTGGCCGTGGTGTCCGTCGTCGAAGTCGGGTCGGTGACCGGGGGCGTCACGGCGGTGGTCGTCGGGTCGGCGACCGGCGCGGTTGTCGGCGCCGGTGGCGCCGCGGCGGTGTCCGCCCGTGTGTGCTCGACCGACCACTGGCCGGTCTGCGGCGCGACCACCCCGGGCCGGGTGGGCGCAGGCGTGGGCGTCTGGTTCATGTGGTTCGCTCCGACGGCACCGGCGGTGATGAGCGCCGCAGTGGCCACGCCGACCGCGGCCTTGGCGCCGATCATCCCGCCCACAGTCCCGAGCGCACCGCCGATCGAGATGCCCGAGCCGCCCGCTGCCGCCGCGGCTCCGCCCACGGAGCCGGCGACGCCGCCAACGGATCCTGCTGCCCCCACGGATCCGGCCGCGCCGGCGCCTGCCGCGCCGGCGCCTCCCCCAGCGGCGCCGCCAGTCGCTCCGGTGGACCCCGCCGTCCCGCTCGCCGAGCTTGCAGAGCCTCCGCCGGCCCCGGCGAACTTGGACGCGAAGAACTTCCCGACGACCGCGAAAAGACCGAGTGGCGCGAGCCCGGCGAGCGACCGGGACGTGGAGCGCAGCTGCCCGCGGAAGCGCTGGCAGGAGGGGCATGCCTTGACGTGCAGCCGCGCGGGCCCGGACACCTTGCCGAGCCCCTCCGCGGCCTCGGCGAGCTCGAGCCGCACATCGTCACACGCGAGGATCCGTGCCTCACTGGCCTCGGCGAGCGCCATCCGCGCCCGGACGAGAAGCGACTTGACCGCGGCGAGCGTGATCCCCATGGCCTGGGCGATCTCGGTGTAGGTGAGTCCGTCGATCTCGCGCAGCACGAGGGCGCTCCGCTGCGTCTCCGGCAGCTCCTGGACGTCGGCGACGATCGTCCGCAGCTCCTCTCGCCGCTGGACGCGCTCGAACGTGGTCGTCCCGTTCGCATGCGGGTGAACGTCCATCGAGTCCTGCCCGTCCGCCACCGGCTTCCGCAGGAAGTTCAGGCACCGATTACGCGCGATCCGGTACAGCCATGGCCGAGCCGTGATCGGCCGCTCGTCGGCGAGCATCGCCGAATGGGCGGCGACGAAGGCCTCCTGGAGCAGATCCTCGGCGTCCTGGCTCGAGCCGACCATGTGCCGGCAGAAGCTGAGCAGCCGCGACTGGTAGCGGTCGAACAGGACCTCGAACGCACGGTCGTGGCCGTCGCGAATCATCGCGACGAGCTTCTCGTCGCTCTGCAGGCGTAGCAGCGGCGAACGCCGCGCGAGCAGCCCGCGATGACCAGCGGCTGTAAGGGTGGAGGCCTCCATTTACCCCTTGTTCCCCGAACACGCTACAGCCGAAGGAGTTGCTGTCAAGGCATCCCGACCAAAAAAGACGCCAGATATTCTGTTCGCCTTCACATATGCGCCGCGCGTGCTCACTTTTGTCAGGTTTGCGGCAGTTGCGACGTAGGTCTAGGTGCGGGACTTTGGCACTGTGCCCGAGGCCCTCTCCACTGGTCAGGAGGGCTTCGGGTGTGCCATCCCGATGCGGCCATGCGGCCAGGCCGGAGCGCGCCGGCTCAAGTTCCTGAGCGCCCTTGCCGATGCAGGGGACACAGTTGCTGAACCGCCTTCCTACGACGGTGCAGCTGCCTTGAGAGATATGTGGTGGCCCTCGGGTTCTGTGCGTCCTTTCCCCCCGAGGGCTGCTGCACGTTGCATGCCGGCCTTTTCCCGCCAGCCTGGTGGCAGGTGATAGCCGAGCGGCTCAGCGCGAGATACTGCGCGGGCGATGGACGAGCGCGATGCGGCAATGATCGACGCGCTGCGGCGCAGCCATGAGGCCTTCAATCGAGGCGACTTCGATGCGGCGGTGGAGAGTGCCCATCCCGAGATTGAGTTCATCCCTCCGGGAGGTCAAGCGCCGCTGAGAGGCGCGGCGGCGCTGCGGGCGTGGATGGAGCCGGACGCCTTCGAGGAGCAGCGGATCGAACCCCTTGATTTCAGGGTCGAGGGCAACAAGGTTCTTGTCCGCCAGCACACCCAGGCTCGGGGAGTCGGGAGCGGCATCAACCTGGATCTGGAGCTTTGGACCGTCTGGACATTCGACGATGACCTGTTGGCGACGCGGGTGGAGACCTATCTCCCCCACCAGGAGTCCGAAGCCCTCGAAGCCGCCGGACTGCGGGAGTAGGCCGACGAAATGCGCAGCGGCGCCTGTACGGCGTCTCCGGCTCTCCAGAGCGATGCCCGGGGCGGGACTCGAACCCGCAAGCCCTCTCGGGCGGCGGCTTTTAAGGCCGCCTGACTTCACCCATTTGTCGACCCGGGCGCGCACCGGGATCGTAACCCCGGCCGAAAGCGGCTCCTAGGCCTCCCGCACGACCCGAATGTTGAACGCCGGCGTGCCGAGAGAGCCCATGAGCCGCACCCATAACGCCACGTACAGCTCGGCTCCCCGCGCCGCCGAGATGTCGCCGAGATCGATGATGTCCCCGGACAACCAACCGAAGGTCTCCAGGAGCTCGATCACCTGAGCCTTGGCCGCATCGTCGTCCCCGCAGACGAACACATTGGTCGATTCCTCCAGCGACCCCGGAGCGACCATCAACGACGCGTTCATCGTGTTGAGCGCCTTCACCACCCGGGCATCGGGGAAAGCCGCCTGAATCCGCTCGCCCAGGCTGTCGTCGACAGCAGCCCCGACCACAGGCGGCCCGCCGCCGCCGAAGTCGAGCGCATTCGAGACGTCGATGAGCACCTTCCCGGCCAGGTTCTCGGCCCCGGCCATGTCAAGCGCGTCCAGGCAGACCTTCCCGCCGGTGGCGTTCAGCAGAAGCTCCCCGAACTCGGCGGCATCCGCAAACGTCCCCTCGCTCGCGCCCTCGCCGGCCTCCCGCGCCCACTCGACGGCATTCTCGTTTCCGGTCTCCCGCGACCCCATCCGAACCTCATGCCCAAGCTCGACGAGCTTGCCGGCCAATGTCTGCCCGACGGTGCCGGTCCCAAGCACACCAATCCGCATGCCGCCACCCTAGCGAGCGGGTGCGCCCCGGCACACACTTTCGTCACCAAGCGGCGTGACCTCTGGCACTTCCATCGCCCCACGCGATCCGACTCGCCGACCACCCTCCGGCGTCATGCCTCCATCCCTCAAGCGACCGTCCCTGCAGCGAGAGCCTCCACTTGGTGCCGACAACCCCGGATGTCGGCACGAAGTGGAGCCTCAGCACCGCGGACCTGGTGGGGCCTGGGGTGATGTGGGACTGGAGCGGGACACGCGCGAAGGTAGTCGGGGCTAGATGGTGCGGCGGTACAAGCGGTACGGGGAGCTCCTCACGGTCGATCCCCCGCGGAAGATCGTCGAGGAGGTGTCGGTCAGGGATCTGAGTCGGGACACCTCCAGAGTGCTGGCGCGTGTTCGCCAGGGGCGTCGGGCGATCGTCACCAGCCGCGGGACGCCGGTCGCCGTGATCCTCGAGGTCGATGAGGCGCTGGGGCTCTGCGGAACCGTGATTCTCCGTCGCGGCGAGGCAGAGCGCCGGTTGTTCGGCGAAGAGCTGGGTGCCCGCATCAGGGCGCGCTTGTCGGCACGGCGGCCACGGGACCTCGAGTGGGAGAACCGGCGCCGGGTGGAGCAGGAGCTCCGTGAGCGCAAACGCCTGTCGGGCCGCTAGAGCTGGACCCAGACGGTCTTCGTCTCGAGGTAGGCGTCGAGGTTGATGTGGCCCTTCTCGCGCCCGATGCCTGACGCTTTGTACCCGCCGAAGGGGGCCGCGGGGTCGCCGCCGCCCCAGGTATTGACGTAGACGTTGCCCGCCTGGAGCATCGAGGCGAGCTTGTGGGCATTGGAGACGTCGCGGGTCCAGAGGCCGGCGGCCAAGCCGTATTCGGTGTCGTTGGCTCGGCGGGCCACCTCCTCGAGGTCGTCGAAGGGCATTGCCACCAGGACCGGGCCGAAGATCTCCTCGCGGGCGATGCGCATCGAGTCGTCGACGCCGACGAAGAGGGCCGGGTTCACGAAGTAGCCGCTGCCGTTGCCGTCGGGCGAAGCGCCCGCGGCGAGCTCGGCGCCCTCCTCGACGCCCGAGTCGATGTAGCCCTTGACGCGGTCGAACTGCTCTCGAGAGACGAGCGGGCCGAGCTGGGTGTCGGGGTCGAGGCCCGGGCCGACCTTGGCCTCGCGGGCGAAGCCGGCGAGACGCTCGGTGACCTCGTCGAACAGGTCGCGCTGGACGAAGAGGCGGGAGCCGGCGTTGCAGGCCTGGCCGGAGTTGAAGTAGATGCCCTCGTAGGAGCCCTTGATCGCGCGGTCCAGGTCGGCGTCCGGGAGGATGATGTTCGGGCTCTTGCCGCCCAGCTCGAGGGTGACGCGCTTCAGGGAGCGGCCGCACTTGGCGCCGATCTCGCGGCCGACCTCGGTCGAGCCGGTGAAGGCGACCTTGTCGACGCCGGGCTCGTCGACGAGGGCGGCGCCGGTGCCGCCGTCGCCGGTGAGGACGTTCAGCGTCCCCTCCGGGAAGCCCGCCTCGAGCGCCAGCTCGCCGAGGCGCAGGGCCGTGAGTGGCGTCTGCTCGGCCGGCTTCAGGACGATCGCGCAACCGGCCGCCAGGGCCGGCGCGACCTTCCACATCGCCATCAGGAGCGGGAAGTTCCACGGGACGATCTGGGCGCACACGCCCACCGGCTCGCGGACCGTGTAACAGAGGACGTCGCGGGCCGACACGGGGATCGTCTCGCCCTCGATCTTGGTCGGCCAGCCCGCGTAGTAGCGGAGGTGGTTGACGGTCGCCGCCATGTCGCCCTTGGCGGCGGCGAGCGGCTTGCCGTTGTCGAGCGACTCGAGCTCCGCCAGCTCCGCGCCGTTGGCCTTGATCAGCTCGGCGAGCGCGTTCATGAGGCCCGAGCGCTTGGCTGCGTTGATCTTCCGCAGCGGGCCGTCAAGGGCCCCGCGTGCCGCTTCTGCCGCGCGTGCCGCGTCCTCGGCGACGCCGCGCGCGATTTCGCAGATCACGTCGCCGGTCGCCGGGTCGATCGTCTCGAAGGTCTTTCCGTCCGCCGCTTCTGTGTGCTCGCCGCCGATCAGGAGGCGCTTCGGCCCCGAGTCGACGAACTCGCGCGCCGCGGGGCTGAGGGACTCGGCGGTGGCGGTGGCCATCACCGGGATCGTAGTAGGCGGCTAATTAACCGTGACGTTGGGTGGCACGAGGCCGTGGTCCTTCAGGACCTGCACGACGAAGAGCCCCACGGTCAGCCGCCGGAGGTGGTTCCGGACGGCGGGCACGGAGGCGTGGTGCTGTCGGGCACCTCGCCCTGAGACGCGAGGCCGGCAATGCCCGCTTGGGTGCCGGAGATGGTTGCCCCGGTGGACCCCGAGGAACCGGTCGGGCCGGTCGGGCCGGTGGGCGCGGGCGTCGGAGGGGGCGGGCACGGCTCCGGCGGCCCGCCGGTGGTGCCGGTCGGGCCGGAGGTCCCGGTCGGGCCGGTGGTCCCCGTGGGCCCGGTCGTGCCGGTCGTGCCAGTCGTACCCGTGGTGCCGGTTGCCCCGCTTGTGCCGGTGGCGCCCGTCGCGCCGTCCGCGGGGCCACCCTGATCGGAGCCCTTGTCCTTGCCCGCGCTTGCCTTGTCGGAGGCCAGGAGCCGCGGCTTCTTGTCCTTGGACGGCGCGGTGCCCCAGGCCTGGACCTCGACGGTGTAGGTGCCGTTGCCGACGTAGGGGACCCAGAGGCTGGCGCCGCCGGCGCCGACGTTGCCGTAGTCGGAGACCGCGCCGTTGGGGGCGGTGACGCTGGCCGTGTAGCTGGTGGCTCCGTCGACCTCGTTGAAGGAGGCGTCGATCTTGCACACGATCTGGTTCTCGAACAAGCCGCAGCTGTCGAGGGAGGCGGAGGCGTCCAGCGAGGTCGATCCGGATCCGGGGCCGCCGAGCTGGTCGATCGCCAGCGCGGGCACGGGCACGAGGAGCGCAAGGGCGACGTAGAGAAGGAGCCGGGGTCGTCTCATCGTGCCTTCCTTAGCCTGGCTTTCCTGTCGCCACGGGGACGAACGAGCTGTGGATCAACTCGGCGCCGCCGGCCGCGTCACGCGATGCGTTGGCCTCAACGGTGGTGGCGAGGTAGTAACGATAGGGGCCGGTAACGCGAAGCGTCACCCGGTAGCCCGGCGCGCCCGGCTTCGGATCGGACGCGAGCGTGACGATTGTGCCGTCCGCGGTCGGCGCGGGCGTGCGGCCGGTGACCTGGGCGCTGCCGGCCGTCCGGCGGAGCTGGGCGAGCGACTGGGACTCGAACTGCGGGAAGGTCAGCTTGGGATCGTGCTCGACCCAGAGCGCCGCGGTGGCCGCGCCGCCGTCGGCCGAGGCGGCGAAGGTCTGCCCGTTCTGCGGCTCGGTCTGGGTCCAGCCATCGGGAAGGGCCAGGGTGTAGCTCGAGCCCTTGACGAGCTCACCGCCCTTGCTCGAGCTCCCATCCTTGGCTGCGTTCGCGGGCGGTGCCCCGCCCGCAGGGGGCTGGGCGTCCCTCGCCGGTGAGGACGATTGGTTGTCGCTCCCCGAGCCCTGGATCAGGATGAGCGCGACGATCACCGCGGCCGCGGCGAGAGGGATGCTGAGGTACTTCCAGAGCCGGTTGCCGGCGCTCTCGCGCGGCTCGACGACGCCGGCGTGGTCGAGCCGCGCGAAAGCGCCGGCAGCCGGCTCTGGAAGTA
>DASQCL010000094.1:0-6258 GCA_035634715.1 Solirubrobacterales bacterium | reverse complement strand
GGCCTGGAACTCGACCAGGCTCTGCGAGCCGAGCGCCACCGAGGCGCCGATCAGCGCCTGCGGGCCGAGCCCGTACGGGCGGCCGATGCACCAGGCCGCGAGCAGGGCCATCGACAGCCAGCCCAGGTTGAGCAGGGGAGAGACGCTGTCGCGGTCGAAGAACAGGATCGGCACCGCGTGAAGGACCTCGGAGTTCGCGGGGTAGAACGAGGCGAGGAAGATCGGGTCGAAGAAGTAGATGTGCCCTAGGTAGCCCGTCTGGACGAACTTCGCCGCGAGCGGGAGGTGGTACCAGAGGCTGTCGGTGCGATCCATGCCGGAGGCGAGCGTGCTCAGCGTCGGCACCACCCAGGCGGCCGCGAGCGCGCCCACGGCGAGCACGGCCACGATCGCGGCGACGTTCCACACCGGCGGTCGCGGCGGCGCCTCCGAGGGCGCGGGGGCCCGCCCTGCCTCGAGCCTGGACGAGACGACGCCAGCGCCGATGCCGACCACAATCGTCGCGGCCAGCACCGTGAACTCGTGGAACCAGCCGAAGGTACCGAGGATCTCGCTGATCCACACCAGGGCGGTGACCCCCAGGACGATCTCCGCGAGGCGGGCCGGCGCTCCGGACCAGCCGGGCAGCAGCAGGGCGCGCGCGCGGTACGCGCCGAAGGCGAGCGCGGCGACCACCACGAAGAGCTCGACCACCCCGATCAGGTAGTCGCCGGCGGTGAGGACCCGCTCGCTCGCGGGCGCGGTGACGAAGGCCAGCGCCGGGCTCATGCGCGTGCCGCCCGCGCGCGGGCTAGTTGGAGTGCGGCGAGCGAGGCAGGTTCTTGACCACGAAGGCGCGCTCGCCGTCCTGCACCATGCCCATCCTGCGCGCTTCCTCGATCTCGGCGTTGGGGTCCTTCAGCGATGCCGCCTTCGCCGCGAGCCGCTTGTGCTCCTGCTGCAGCGACTGGAGCTGGGCATCGGTGGTGTGGGAGCCCCGCCAGGCGTCGAAGAGGTTCATCGCCGGGCTGATGTAGGAGAAGAGGATCGCGAAGAACACGAGCACGAGGGCGATCCGCCCCAGCCTGTCCCAGTGAATCCTGGTCCGCCTGCCGCCCTGACGGCGTGGTGATACGCGGTACGCGCGAGCGCTCACGCTTCATGGTTCGACGGCCGGAGCGTTCTACCTGCCGGCGAAGGCCTCGATCCCGGGATAGACGGCCCTCTCCCCGAGCTCCTCCGAGATCCGCAGCAGCCGGTTGTACTTCGCCACGCGGTCCGAGCGCGACGGCGCGCCCGTCTTGATCTGGCCGGCGCCGGTGGCGACCGCGATGTCCGCGATCGTCGTGTCCTCGGTCTCCCCGGAGCGATGCGAGATCACTGTCGTGTAGCCCGCGTCGCGGGCGATTGCAATGGTCTCCAGCGTCTCGGTCAGCGTGCCGATCTGGTTCAGCTTGACCAACACCGAGTTGCCGACCCCCGCCTCGATGCCCCGGCTCAGGCGCTCGGCGTTGGTCACGAACAGGTCATCGCCGACGAGCTGGACCCGGTCGCCGAGCCGCTCGGTGATGCGCGCCCAGCCGTCCCAGTCCTCCTCGTCCATGCCGTCCTCGATCGAGACCACCGGATAGCGGTCGCAGACACCCGCCCAGTAGTCGGTGAGCTCCTCCCCAGATAGCGTGCGCCCCTCGTGCTCGAGGACGTAGGCGCCGTTCTCGTACAGCTCGCTGGTCGCCGGGTCGAGGGCGACGAAGGCTTCCCGGCCCGCCTCGTAGCCGGCGGCCTCGATCCCCATCATCAGGATCTCGAGCGCCTCCTCGTTGGAGCCCAGATCCGGCGCGAACCCACCCTCGTCGCCCACGGTGGTCCCGAGGCTGCGGGACTTGAGCACCCCCTTGAGGGTGTGGAAGATCTCGACCCCCATGCGGAGGCCGTCCGTGAAGCTGGGCGCGCCGGCCGGGACGACCATGAACTCCTGGAAGTCGACCTTGTTGTCCGCGTGCGCGCCGCCGTTCAGCACGTTCATCATCGGCACGGGAAGCGTCGTCTCGGCCGTCCCGCCGAGGAACAGGTAGAGCGGCTCGTCGGCCTCCGCGGCGGCCGCCTTCGCCACCGCGAGCGAGACACCGAGGATCGCGTTGGCGCCGAGCCGCCCCTTGTTGGGCGTGCCGTCCAGGTCGATCAGCGTCCGGTCGATCGCGCCCTGCTCCGTGGCCCGCGCCCCTGTCAGCGCACGGGCGATCTCATCGTTGACGTTATGGACCGCCCGGGAGACGCCCTTGCCGGCCCACTCGTCTCCCCCGTCGCGCAGCTCCGCCGCCTCGAACTCACCGGTCGATGCACCCGAGGGCACGGCCGCGCGCCCGATCGCCCCGGTGTCCAGGGCGACGTCCACCTCGACTGTCGGGTTGCCCCGCGAATCGAGGATCTGGCGGGCGTGGATGAGCTCGATGGTCGGCACGGGCGCGGGAGTCTATGTCTCCGACAGCTCGTCGCGGAAGCGCTGCGCGGCCGCCCGCAGCGCGAGCTCCGGGTCCACTCGCAGGCGGCGGGCCATGTCCACGAGCTCGAACAGGGTCTCGCCGATCCAGCGCTCGGTGGCCTCCCGGGTCTGATCGTCGCCGAGTCGCTCCTGAGCCTCCTCGCCCGTCAGCCCGGCCGAGACGGCCCGCCGCTGCATCTTGCGGGCGTAGAGCAGCGCCGGGAGGTTCTCCGGCACGTCGGCGAACGGGTCGTCCGCTCCCCTGCCCTCCTCCTCGCGCTTGATGCGGTCCCAGTTGCGTAGGACCTCGCCCGCGGTTTCGGCCTGCGCCTCACCGAACACGTGCGGGTGGCGGCGGATGAGCTTCTGGATCATCGACTCGGCGACCTCGGACAGGCTGCCGGTGCCGCGCTCCTCGAGCAAGAGCGCAAGGAAGTAGACCTGGAAGAGCACGTCGCCCAGCTCGTCGAGGAGCTTCTCGTCGTCGCCGGCCGCGGCCGCGTCGGCGAGCTCGTACGCCTCCTCGACCGTGTGGGGGACGATCGAGCGCTCGTCCTGCTCGCGGTCCCACGGGCACTCCCGTCGCAAGCGGCGGGTGATCTCGTCGAGCCGCACGAGCGCCTCGGCGGGTGCGTCGGTCATGCGAGCGGCCGGATCAGCCGCCGGACGGCGGTGGCGCGGGCGCGGCGCCCGAGGGCGGCGGCGCTCCGGAGGGCGGCGCGGTGCCGGGCGGGAGCGTGGGTGCGCCGCCCGGGCCGATCACGGAGGGCTGCTTGGCGGCGGGATACTGGGGGCCCTGCGGGAGCGCCGCGGGCGCCTGGCCCGGGAAGGTGGCCGCGGTGCCCGGGTTGACCGCGCCGCTGGACTGCACCGGAGGCGCGCCCTGCGTCGCCGTGGAGGGCGGCGTGAAGTTCGAGCACTGCTGCACCACGTACGCGGCCGCGCAGAAGGTCCGCGAGGTCCACTTGGCGGTGATGCTGGCCTGGACCTCGCTCACCGTCTCCTGCTGCAGGCCCTGCGCCAGCTGCTGCTTGATCTGGGTCTCGACCTTCGAGAGCGGCGTGACGGCCGCGGGGGTGACTTTGTCGACCTCGATCAGGTAGTAGCCGGCCTGGCCCTTGAACGGCCCCACGAGCTGGCCGGTGGGAGCGGAGAAGATCTGCGCGTCGAGCGCCGGCTCGCTCTGACCCTTGGCAACGCCCTTCCTCAGCCCGCCGTTGCTCTTGGTGGCCTTGTCGGTCGAGTACTTCGCCGCCGCCGCCTTCCAGTTGGACGCGGAGTCACTCTTCTCCAACTGAGCCTTCGCCGCGTCGACCTGGCTCTTGTCCTTGTTCAGGATCTCGCGCACGTCCCTGGTCTCGGGCTGGGTGAACTGAGCCTTGTTGGCGTCGTAGAAGTTCTGGACCGTCTCCTGGGGGACGCTCGGCGGCGTGGCGCCCACGACCGCCTTCTGCAGGTTCTGCCCGAGGATGATCAGCCTGATCTGGTCCTTCGCCTGGGATTCCGAGAAGCCCGCCTGCTTCGCCGCCTTCTGGAACGCCGACGGGCCGCCGATGTTCTGCTTGATGTAGTTCTGGATGTCGGTGTCCGAGGCGGTGATCCCGCGGTCGGCGGCCTCGCCTGCCACCCAGCGCTCGGTGATCAGGTTCGACATGGCGGCGTCCCTGAGCGTGGCGTACTGGGGATCAGAGGGCTTGGGCACCTTGGTGATGCCCTGCCCGAGCGCCGTCTGCTGGAGAGCCGAGTTGAACTCGTCCGTCGTGATGTCGCTGTTGGGCGCGTCCTGAACGAGAGCCACGTTTCCGGACGGCACGCTCGGGTTGCCGATGCCCTGCGCGACCGCCACGATCACGAACAGGAGGACGAAGAGCACCCCGAAAATGGCCCCGGCGACGATTCTCCTGTCCCCACGCTTCGGCACGAGGCCGGGAGAATAGCGACAGCGGCTAACGCGCCCCTTAACCACCCCTCTCCCGCGATTGTCGGATTCGTCGGATATATCGCTACAAATCCGACAACGTCGTGTTGGGGCCTAGGCCGCGACCGGCTCGGGAACCGCGCCGCGCACGGCCTCCGCGAGCCCGAGAACCGCGGCAAGGCGTGCCTCCGGCTCATCCGCCACCCGCACCGAGAGCGTCTTGACGCGGGACTCGTACATGGCCTCCGGCATGCCCTCGCGTAGGCGCGCGACGGCGGCCGCGTCCATCTCGAGTGGGGTCACGGAGAGGCGGCCGCCCCGGAACTCCACCGTCCGGGCCCCCAGCGCTCCGAGCGCGATCCGCGCGCGCTGGAGCTCCATCAGGTTCTCCACCGGCTCGGGCACGGGGCCAAACCGGTCGCGGAGCTCGTCGCGGAGCGCTCGCAGGTCACCCACGTCGCCGGCACCGGAGACGCGGCGATGCACGTCGATCTTCGCCGCCTCGAACGGGATGTAGTCCGCCGGCAGGTACGCGTCGACGTCGACGTCCAGCCGCACCGCCGCCTCCGGCCGCCCGGCCCCGTCCGCGGTCCGGAGCTCCTCGACGGCGTCGTCGAGCAATGACACGTAGAGCTCGAATCCGATCGCCGCGACGTGCCCGGACTGCTCGTCGCCCAACAGGTTGCCCGCACCCCGGAGCTCCAGGTCGCGCATGGCGATCGCGAAGCCGGACCCGAGCTCGGTGTAGTCCGAGAGGGTCGCGAGCCGCGCGCCGGCCTCCGGGCTGAGGGCCTCGGCGGACGGGTAGTGCAGGTAGGCGTAGGCGCGCTCGCGGGAGCGCCCGACCCGGCCCCTGATCTGGTACGCCTGAGCGAGCCCCAGTTCGTCCGCGCGCTCGACGATCAGCGTGTTGGCCTGCGGGATGTCGAGGCCCGACTCGATGATCGTGGTCGCCACCAGGCAGTCGGCCTCGCCGCGCAGGAACTCGAGCATCGTGGTCTCCAGCTCGGTCTCGTCCATCTGGCCGTGGGCCTCCGCGAAGAGCACGTCAGGGCACAGCGCGCGCAGCCGCTCCGCCGTCTCGTGGAGCGTGTCGATGCGGTTGTGCAGGAAGAACGCCTGGCCTTCGCGCTCCTTCTCGCGCTCGATCGCCCGGCGAACCAGCTCCTCGTCGTAGGGCCCGACGTAGGTGCGGATGGGCCGGCGGCCCTCGGGCGGAGTCTCGATCACGGAGATGTCGCGGAGGCCCGCGAGGCTCATCTGCAGCGTCCTGGGGATCGGCGTCGCGGAGAGCGAGAGCACGTCCACCTTCAGCTTCAGCTGTCGCAGGAGCTCCTTCTGGCGCACCCCGAATCGCTGCTCCTCGTCCACGATCAGCAGGCCGAGCTCGGGCGCGCGGACGTCTCGCGAGAGCAGCCGGTGGGTGCCGATCAGCAGGTCGACCTTCCCGTCGGCGAAGCGGGAGAGGATCTGGCGGACCTCGGCCGGTTTGCGGAGCCGCGACACCATCGCGACCTCGATCGGGAACTCTTGAAGCCGCTCCCTGAAGGTGCCCAGGTGCTGCTGCGCCAGGATCGTCGTCGGCACGAGCATCATCACCTGCTTGCCGTCGGAGATCGCCTTGTGCGCGGCGCGGAGGGCGACCTCGGTCTTGCCGTAGCCGACGTCGCCGCAGATCAGGCGGTCCATCGGCCGCGGTGCCTCCATGTCCGCCTTGACCGCCTCGATCGCCTCGAGCTGGTCGGTGGTCTCGCGGTACGGGAAGGCGCGTTCGAGCTCCATCTGCCACTCGCCGTCGGGCGGGAACTCGTGGCCGGTCCGGGTACGGCGCTCGGCGTAGAGGTTCAGCAGCTCGCCCGCCAACTCGCGGGCCGCGCGC
>DASQCL010000093.1:0-2431 GCA_035634715.1 Solirubrobacterales bacterium | reverse complement strand
CCCGCCGCGGCGAGGACGCGCGCGAACCGCGCGCCGAGCCCTGACGATGCGCCGGTAACGATCACCGTCTGATCGTCGAGACGGAATTGCTGGGTGGGATTGGCCGACGGGCTCACTGCAGCGGCAGCGTACGCGGCCGTGCCGTTTCAACGACGCTTCACACAGAGCAAGAGTGGGCAGTCGACCGCTCAGGCCCGGCTTCACCCTCGTTGGCGTCGAGTACCGGGGTGGTTACTCGTTTGCGGGAAAGGAGCAGCGCGGACGGTGCCCCACGCTCGCTAACAAGCGAGACGTTCGACGCCCGCCGGACCCGACAATGCGGGTCGGGCTCATCGGTGGCGACCCGCCCGGTTTTGGCCGTCGCTCGCCGGTTAGGGTTGCGGCTGATGAAGGCTGAAGATGGCGGTCAGACGGTCTTGGTCACCGGGGGCTCCGGCTTCCTCGGCGGCTGGTGCGTGATCGAGCTCCTGCGCCGGGGCTACACGGTGAGGACGACCGTTCGCAGCCTCTCCCGGGAGCCCCAGGTGCGCGCCACGGTGGGTTCCGAGGTGGATCCCGGCGATCGGTTGACCGTGCTCGCCGCCGACCTCACCAGCGACGAGGGCTGGCCCGAGGCGGTTGGGGGCTGCGACTACGTCCTCCATGTGGCGTCCCCCTTCCCGCCGAAGCAGCCGAAGGATCCTGACGAGCTGATCTTGCCCGCGCGCGAGGGAACCCTCCGGGTCCTGCGCGCGAGCCTGGACGCCGGGGTTAAGCGGGTCGTCGTCACCTCCTCGGTCGCGGCGATCAGGCTCAGCGAGGGTGCGGCCGCCAGGCCGCTCGACGAGCGGGACTGGACGGACCCCGACAGCCCTGGACTGACGCCCTACGCTCGCTCGAAGACCATCGCCGAGCAGGCGGCCTGGGCCCTGGTGCGCGAACGGGGCGAGGAAGACCGCCTCTCGGTGGTCAACCCGGGCGCCATCATCGGGCCGGTGCTGAGCGATGACCTCTCGTACTCCCTGCAGGCCGTCCAGCGACTGTTGGCGGGCATGCCCGGTATGCCGAGGCTCGGCTTCAGCCTGGTCGACGTGCGAGATGTCGCCGATCTGGAGATCAGAGCGATGACAGCGCCCGACGCCGGCGGCGAGCGCTTCATCGCGGCCACCCGATTCCTGTGGATGGCCGAGATCGGGAGCGTCCTGCGCGAGCGCCTCGGGGAGTCGGCCTCGAAGGTGCCTACCCGCAACATTCCGAACTTCGTGGTGCGGGGCATGGCCCTCTTCGACCCCGGCATTCGCTCCGTCGTCGGCGGACTCGGGAAACGCACCGAGTTGTCGTCGGAGAAGGCGAGAGGCTCCCTCGCGTGGGCGCCCCGCCCGATCGAGGACACGATCGCCGAGACGGGCGAGAGCCTGATCCGCCACGGCGTGGCGGCCACCCCGGCCGTCGCTTAGCCCGTTGGCGGGCGCCGGTAGCCGAGTAGACGACTGTCGCTTTCACGCGAAAGACGCCAGGCATCCTTGCCGCTTGTCAGTATGAGGAGCCGCTCGTCGTGGAGCCGCTGCCGCTCGAGCCGCCTACTGGAGCGTTTGAGCCATTCGGTTGGACGGCGTACCAGAGGGCCCCGTACAAGTTGACGCCGTTGCCGGTCGTGTCCCCCGGGCTCGTGTCGGCGGTGTAGGTGTAGAGGGGGCGGCCGTCGTAGGTGACCTGGGTCGATCCGTCGCTGCGCTTGGTCGTTCCCAGCTTTGAGGCATCGACGCCTGTGCCGGCCTTCGGGCTCCCGCTCGTCGGCACGGGCGGCCACACACCGGCGCACGAGCCGCTGCATTCGGACTTCCCATTGGTGTCCTTGGCGAACACGTAGACGGTCTCGCCCTTGCTATCGGTGAGGATCTGGCCGAGCTGCGGGTTGTTGGCGACGTCGATTGTCGCCGCACCGCCGCTCGTCGTGCCCGCCGCGCTCGTGCTGGGACTGGTGCTGCTGCTGCTGCCTCCTCCGCAACCAGCAATCGCAACGAGGGTGATGAGGCTGACGGGAAGCACTGGGAGGGCTTTAATCATGTTCTGTCTCCTCGCTGGATCGCACGAAGGTGTTTGAACGACTCCTCGGCCAGTCCTCGGTCTCCAGGATCGCTTGGTGACCCTTAATACTCCTCCCAAGCTTGTCGAGTTCAAGCTTGGCGCTCGTGTACGCACCGCGCTGCGCGGCGCACCCACCCAGGAGTTGGCCGACTAGGTCGTAGGCGGCACCACACCCCACTGAATTCCACGCCGGCGGGGTCGTGCTGGCTTTCCCTCTAAAGCAGCTGCTTTAGCTCTCAAGCAGCTGCTTTAGATTCGTGAGCGATCGCGCCGCCTCCCTGCGAATGCGAGCAGAACCTACAAGCCCTCCGGCCGCCCTGCCGAGCAAGCCGCCGGGAAGTTCGAACTCGTTCTGGTAGCCGAA
>DASQCL010000092.1:0-6930 GCA_035634715.1 Solirubrobacterales bacterium | reverse complement strand
TGGCGCCACCCCGGGACGGGGTTGCCCAGGATCATCCGCTGCAGCTTGTTGATCCCGTACAGGAGCGCCTCGGGCCTGGGCGGACACCCGGGCACGTGGACGTCGACCGGCATGAACTTGTCGGCCCCCTGGACGACCGCGTAGTTGGCGAACATGCCACCGGACGACGAGCAGGCGCCCATGGCGATGACCCACTTGGGCTCGAGCATCTGGTCGTACAGGCGCCGGACGACGGGCGCCATCTTGACGGCCACCCTCCCCGAGAGGATCAGGAGGTCTGCCTGCCGCGGCGAGGCGCGCAGGTTCTCGGCGCCGAACCGGGCGATGTCGTAGCGAGGGCCGACAATCGACATCATCTCGATCGCGCAGCAGGCCAGCCCGAACGTCGCGGGGAAGATCGAGTTGGCGCGCCCCCAGCCCGTGGCCTTGTGCATCGTTGTCATCAGCAGGGACTCCTCCACGTGCCGCTCGAGGTCCGGGCCCTCGAGGTCGCCGCGCAGGAGATCGCGGGCGCGAAGCTGGCGGACGCGAAGATCGGTGGGCGCGGGCTGCTCCTCAAGCGGAGCATGCGCGCGGAGCTTCTCGCGCTTCACCTCCAATCGAGCGCCCCTTTCCGCCACACGTAGACCAGGGCCACGAGCAGCAGGACGACGAAGACGATCACCTCCACCAGCACGAACACCGAGTGGGCCAGCTTCATGATCACGCCGACCGGATAGAGGAAGACGACCTCGATGTCGAAGAGGATGAAGAGCATCGCGATCATGTAGAAGCTCAGCCCGAACCGGAAGGTCCTGGTCACCTCGCTGGGCAGGCCGCATTCGTACGGATCGCTCTTGGCCTTGTTCGGCTTCCGCGGTCCGATCAGCCCGTTGACCGCCGCCAGCAGACCCCCCACCAGAATCCCGAGGCCGGCGAATACGAGTACGGGAAGGTAGCTTCGAAGCAAGCTACAACTCCCTCAATCCGGCGGCGAGCACAGGCGAGTTATATACCCACTTTGTGCCAAGCTGCTACATAGTGATTTTCCGCATCAACAAGCGGATTTCCGACGCTTTCGGGCGGATTTATCGAGCCCCCGCGGAACGCGCGCAAACGCGGGCTTCGAGTCAGGCTCCGGCTTGACCGACGTCCACCTCGCGGTCGGCATCTTCGTGATCGCGAGCAATCTCGTCGCCGGCGTCTGGGGCGGAGTCGCGTGGCTCCGGTCCGTTCCCACCGTGGGCTTCTGGTACGCGCTGCGCACGGCGCAGGTGGCGGTGGTGCTGCAGGTCGCGCTGGGCGCGGTCCTCCTGCTCTCCGGCCGCGAGGCGAGCTCTGGCCTCCACTACCTCTACGGGGTGCTGCCACTGGGGATCTCGCTCCTCGCCGAGGCCGCGCGGGCGGGCGCCGCCGAGCGCGAGCTCGAGGGACTCGACTTCGAGTCGCTTCCGAAGAGCAGGCAGCAGGCCGTGGCGCTGGCCATTGTCCGCCGCGAGACGGGGATCATGGCCGTCTCCGCGCTGGTGATCCTGGGCCTGGCGATCCGCGCCGCCACGACGGGCGGCTAGCCCAGAGGGCGATAGTCGCCGTCGAGGAACAGCAGCGGCTCTCCTCCACGTGCCTCGAGTTCGATCACGGTTCCGGTGACGATCGAGTGGTCGCCGCCGTCGTGCACCTCGGCGAGCTCGCACGCGAGCCAGCTCGCCGCGCCGTCGATCGTCGGGACGCCGGCCCGCTCCGACCAGGCGATCCCGTCCCACTTCTCGGGATGGGGGTCCTTGGTGCTGAACCGCCGGGCCACGTCGGCCTGGTCGCCCGCGAGTACGTTGATACCGAAGATCCGCGCGTGCTCGACCGCCACCAGGGTGCGCGATCCCAGGTCGAGGCAGGCGAGCATCATGGGCGGCTCGAGCGACAGGGAGACGACGGCGTTGGCCGTCGCGCCGGCCGGGCCGGAGGGTCCGACGGCCGTGACGACGGTGACGCCGGTCGGGAAACGCTCCATCGCGTCCCGAAGGGTTTCAGGCGCCACCTGCGTCATCTAGTGACCGGCTCCACAGGGAAAAGTATGATGCCGCCCGCGTGAGGCCCCTTGTGATCACAGCAGCGGTGGCGGCGGCCATCGGGCTCAGCGCCTGCGGCAGCGAGGGGGTCTCCGTGCCCAAGGACAGCACGGCCTATCGCGGGGCGGTGGTCTTCTCGGAGCGCTGTGCGGGCTGCCACACGCTGAGCGCGGCGGGGACCCAGGGCTCCGCGAACCGCAACGTACGCGTGCAGGGGCCGAACCTCGATCAGCGCAAGGAGACCACGGATGACGTGCTCTTCGCGATTCGGAACGGGGGCTTCTCCGGCGGGATCATGCCCGCGAACATCGTGACCGGTCGCGAGGCCAACCAGGTCGCGGACTTCGTCTCCCAGTACGCGGGCCAGCAAACCAAATAGGCGGGTAGAGCGCCGTCCATGCTCGACCTCCGGAGCATCCGCGAGGACCCCGAGCCGGCCCGTGCCGCACTGCGCCGCCGGGGCGCCGCCGAGCAGCTCGACGAGCTCCTGCGCCTGGACGAGCGCCGCCGCGAGATGTTGCCGGAGGTCGAGGAGGGACGGGCGCGCCGCAACCGCGTCTCCGACCAGATCGCCCAGCTGAAGCGCGAGGGCAAGGACGCCGATGGGCCGATCGCCGAGATGCGCGAGCTCGGCGGGCGGCTGAAGGAGCAGGAGGCCGAGCTGGCCACCGTGGAGGAGGCGCGCAACGAGCTCGCCGCGACGCTCCCCAACTTCCCCGACCCGGACGCGCCGGAGGGCGAGCCCGACGAGGACGCCGTCACGCTCCGCGAGGTCGGCGAGCGCCGCGAGTTCGACTTCGCGATCCGCGACCACCTGGACATCGGGGTGGCTAACGGCTGGATCGAGATGGAGAAGGCGGCGGAGGCGTCGGGCTCGCGGTTCGCCTATCTGATGGGCGACCTGGTGATGGTCGAGGTGGTGCTCGTCCGCCTCGTCCTCGAGCTGCTTCAAGCGGAGGGCATGAAGCCGGTGGTGCCGCCCGTCCTCGTCCGCGAGGGCCCGCTGTACGGCACGGGATTCTTCCCCGGCGAGCGCGAGATGATCTACGAGGTGCCGAAGGACGAGCTGTTCCTGGTCGGCACCTCGGAGGTCTCACTCGCGGCGCTCCACGCCGGCGACATCCTCGCCGCGGGGGAGCTGCCCATTCGCTACGCGGGCTACTCGACCTGCTTCAGGCGCGAGGCCGGCGCGGCGGGCCGGGACACGCGCGGAATCTTCCGGGTCCACCAGTTCGACAAGGTCGAGATGTTCTCGTTCGTGGAGCCCTCGGCCTCACGGGAGGAGCACGAGCGCCTGCTGGCGATTCAGGAGCGCATCCTCGAGCTGCTCGACCTCCCCTACCGCGTCGTGGACATTCCCACCGGCGACCTGGGGCCCCCGGCCGCGAGGAAGTTCGACTGCGAGGCGTGGATCCCGAGCGAGGAGCGATACCGCGAGGTCACGTCCTGCTCCAACACCACCGACTACCAGGCGCGCCGCCTGGACTGCAGATACCGCCCCGAGCCGGAGGCGCAGCCGCTCCCGGTGCACACCCTCAACGGCACCGCGCTGGCCGTCGGGCGCACTCTGATCGCGCTGATCGAGAACGGGCAGCAGGCCGACGGCTCGGTCGTGCTCCCCGCCGCCCTCGTCGACGCCGGCCTACCGCAGGCAATCGGCGGGCGTTAGGGTCGGCACCGCGGGATCAACCTCAAGGGAAGCGAGGCATCGATGGGCTTCATGGACAAGATGAAGAAGGCGGCCGAATCGGCGCAGGCGGCGACCAGCAAGGTCGGGGTGGGCGCATCCGCCGACCAGATGGCGCTGGCGAACAAGGCGAAGCGCCTCACCGATGTGGGCGTGGAGGCTCCCGCGCACATCGACTCGATGACCTCGACCGGCAAGACCGACGCGCCGGGAGGAACCGAGCACGTGATCGCACTGACGGTGAAGCCGGCCTCGGCCGAGGCCTACCAGGCGACCTTCAACCAGTACGTCTACCCCTCCAATCCATTCTCGGAGGGGCAAGACGTAAAGGTGAGGGTCGACCCGGAGGACTCGACCTCGGTGATGATCTGGGGCGGCGCCTAGCCCGGAGCGCCCGGAGGAGGCTTACTCCTCGGGGTCGAGCTCCAGGGCGCAGGAGTTGATGCAGTACCGCTTGCCGCTCGGGTTCGGCCCGTCGTCGAAGACGTGGCCCAGGTGTCCGCCGCACTGCGCGCAGACAACCTCGGTCCGCTTCATGAACAGGCTGTTGTCCGGACGCGTCTCGACGCGGTCGTCCTCCATCGGATCCCAGAAGCTCGGCCAGCCGGTGCCGGAGTCGAACTTCTGGTCGGAGCTGAAGAGCTCCTGTCCGCACCCGGCACAGCGATACGTTCCGCCGGCTTTCTCGTCGTGGTAGGCACCGGTGAAGGCGCGCTCGGTTCCCTTGTTGCGAAGCACGTCGTACTGCTCGGGCGTCAGCTCGTCACGCCACTCCGCATCAGACTTCTGAACCTTCTCCATCTGTCTTCCTCGCTCAGTTCGCGTTCTCATACATGAGGTTAGTCACGCGAGGGAGCCAGGCGTTACGCGGGCGTGATCGGCGGCGCGAACAACCGGCACCGAGGGGGCCGGGATCCCGATCGAGAATGCGGTTTGTGTCGTATCCGTGGACAAACTGCATTCTCGACGCCCCTCGATCCCAAGAACGCCAACGCGGTCCCAGCCGGCGATCGCTCCGGCGTGCGGCGGGCGCATACGATCCGTCGCGTGCCGGAGGTGTTCTTCGTTCCCGAAGGCGATCATTACGTCCCCACGGAGCTGACCCGGGGTCCCTGGGACCCGCACTCCCAGCACGCCGGGCCGCCGGCGGCGCTCATCGGCCGTGAGATCGCGCGGCTGAACGGGGGCGTCGATCGCCGCGTCGGCCGCATCACCTACGAGATCCTGCGTCCCGTGCCCATCGCCCCGCTGACGGTGACCGCCGAGGTGGTCCGGCCCGGGCGCACGGTGGAGCTAGTTGAGGCCAGCCTGGCCGACGAGCAGGGCGAGGTGATCAGGGCCAGGGCCTGGCGGCTCCGCGAGGGCGATGTCGACATCCCCGAGGGCCTCTCGAGCGAGGACGGCCCCGGAACGCTCGGAAGCTCGCCCTCCACGCTGCGTCCCGGCTTCGCCCCGCCGGAGCCGAGCGAGTGCCCGCCGGGGACGTTCCCGGACACCGGGCAGGACGTCGGCTACCACACCGCGATGGAGTACCGGTTCGTGAGCGGCGGCTTCGGCGAGCCCGGGCCGGCGATCGCCTGGATGCGCATGAAGGTGCCGCTGGTGGAAGGTGAGGAGCCGACGCCGCTCGAGCGGGTGCTCGCTGCGGCGGACTCCGGGAACGGCGTGAGCTCCACGCTGGACTGGGGCACATTCCTGTTCATCAACGTCGATCTCACCGTGCACGTCCACCGAGAGCTGGACGGCGAGTGGGTCTGCCTCGACGCGATCACGATCCCCGAGCGGACCGGGATCGGGATCGCCGACACCGCCCTCTACGACGAGCGGGGCCCCGTCGGGCGCGCGGTCCAGACGCTGCTCATCGATCGGCGCCGGTGACCGAGACCGACCGCAAGCCGGCCGTCCTCATCGCTCGGCGACTCCTGCCCGCCGGCGCGGATCGCCTGGCCGCGCGGTGCGAGCTGAGGCAGGGTGGCCTGAACGTGACGGCCGATGAGCTGCTCGCCCTTGCGCCCGGTGTCGACGCGATCGTCGCGGACCCCACCGTGCCCGTCACCGAGGAGCTGCTGGACGCCGCCGGGGAAGGGCTCGATGTCGTCGCCAACTACGCCGTCGGCTACGACAACATCGATCTCGATGCGTGCCGCAGCCGCGGGGTGGCTGTCACCAACACCCCCGGCGTGCTCACCAACGCCACAGCGGAGCTCGCGCTGGCGCTGACGCTCGCCGCCGCCCGTCTCACCAACAGTGCCGAGGCCGAGCTGCGCCGAGGCCGCTGGCGGGGGTGGGATCCGGGCGACATGCTCGGCCTCGAGCTGAGCGGCGCCACCTTCGGTGTGGTCGGGCTGGGTCGCATCGGGAGCCGGTACGCGGAGCTCGTCTCGGGCTTCGGCGGGCGGACGCTCTACGTCGCTCCCGCGCCCAAGGCCGAGGCGGAGAAGGCGCTCGGCGCCTCCCGGGTCAGCCTGGAGGAGTTGCTCGCCGAGTCCGACGTCGTGAGCCTGCACGCGCCGGCCACGGCGGAGACGGAGCACATGATCTCCACCGCCGAGCTCGACGCGATGAAAACGCATGCGGTGCTCGTCAACACCTCCCGCGGGTCGCTCGTGGACTCCGAGGCGCTCGCAAAGGCGCTGGCCGACTCGGTGATCGGCGCCGCCGGCCTCGACGTCTACGAACATGAGCCCGGCGTTCCGCAGCATCTGCTCGACGCGCCGCGCTGCGTCCTACTCCCGCATGTCGGTTCCGCGACGACCAAGGCCCGCGACGCGATGGCGGCCCTGGTCGCGGACAACGTGCTGGCCGTCCTTGACGGGGCGGAGCCTCCGAACCGAGTGGTTTAGACCACCCCGAACCGGCCTTTTGCAGTTTCTCGACCGACGAGCTCTGCTACCCTAGCCGGCCGCTTGTACACTAATCTAATCGGGAAAGGCAGAAACTCTTTTGATGGGTAACCGTTTTGCAAAGCCCGTCAGCCGTCTCAAGGGACGCGCCGACGGTAGGCATGGAGGGCCACGGACCGCAGCGCGGATCGTCTTGGCGACCGGCGCTGCGCTCGCGATCGGCCTGGGCATCGCCGCCTGCGGCTCGTCGTCCAGCAGCGACAGCAACGGCCCGGTCGACATCGTCGCTTACTCCACCCCGGAGACGGTCTACAAGGACGGGCTGATCCCGGCCTTCAAGAAGACGTCGCAGGGC
>DASQCL010000091.1:0-3134 GCA_035634715.1 Solirubrobacterales bacterium | reverse complement strand
TCGGCTACTTCCGTGCAACACGGTCACTCGCGCGCCAGTAATGCGCCCCGGCGGCGGCTCATGGCATCGATTTCGGCCTTTCCCACCGATTCGGTGGATTTTCTCGCACGCTACCAGCCCGTGTCCAGGGTTGGAGCCCATCCTCGCGATGCCCCCTCCCCCTATGGTGAGCCGAAAAAAGGGCAGCAGCTCTAGCGCACCATCGGCGTCTCGGGCTCGGCGAACTCCTCGGCTCGAGCGTGCGCGAAGAGCACGTGGAGCGACCGGAAAGACGAAGGGGGCGGCTCCTTGGCCGCCCCCTTCTCAGAACAGGCGAGGAACCCGTGCGACTACGCGTTAGGTGCAGGCCTGCTTCGAGAGCACCGTCTGCGAGCTGGTCGTCGGCGGATTCGGGTTGTGCGGGGTCGTGTAGGTGAACACGGTCTTCATGTTCAGCTGCTTGTTCGCGTCGCCGCACTTGGCCTGTACGTAGGTGCCCTTCTGAAGCGTGACGTTGAAGTCACTCAGGGGCGCCGCCGAGGGGATCCCGGACCCATCGAAGTCGAGCCACTTGCCGCCCGTGAAGTCGGGCCCCAATGAAGCGGGGTTGGCGTTCAACGTAGCCGACACCCGCACTGCGGTCGTGCCCTGCGTGTTGCTCGCGGGGTTGGCGCAGCTGTAGGACTTGAACGGAATCGCCGACACGAACAGCGCCAGCCCCGGCTTGCCGGAGACGGTCGCGTTGAAGGCGAGAACACACCCGGTTGTGTCGCCGGGCGCGCTGATGTTGACCTTCGCCGTCCCGGTGCCGACCAGCGCAGAGCCGCAGGCGGCCATCGCCTGCTTCAGCGTTACGGCGTTCATGTACGCGGCGGACGCCGTATTGCATTTCGGCGCGGCAGTCGTATTGAACTTGATGTCGTTGTCGAAGTAGAGCTGCGCCCTCGTGGTGTCCGTCTTGGGCGCGATGTAGTTCGTGTGCGTGTGGACGTTGAGCTTGCCGCTCTTGAACGTCGTCCCCAGGGCGCCCGCCGGCACCTTGGTGAACTTGAAGCTCACGGTCGAACTGGCGGCGGCGGCGAGTGCGATGCCCGCGATCGCCAGGGCTCCGGTCGCCGCCAGTGCGAGCACGATGGCCAGCCGTTTTCCTATGCGCATCCTTGACTCCTCCTTGGTCGCTTGGCCCAAATCCGAACTCAAGCTATCACGCTAGATGCCAGCCACCGGAGGCACTCGGTCGTCCGCCCCGGGCACTGAACTCCTCTCGATGCACTTCTTGGTTGAGATCATCGGAAGACGACACCGTTGCCGCAGATGACTCCGACCGACGAAGAGGAGCCCGTCGAGGGCGAGGATCTGGCCCGACTGGGGCGCGGAGGACGCAACCGCTTGTTAAGCGGTGAAACCTGCGATTGAGTGGATGACGTAGATCCATTCGCCACCGTGCCGGCATCGTATGGATGGACTAGGGTCAGACGACGCGCCTGCCAGGGAGCGGCGCTTCACGCACGGAAGGGAGTTGCTCTTTGAAACGAAAGGGAATCCTGGCGCTTGCGATCGCGTTGGCCGGATTGCTCACGATCGAAGCCGGCCTCGCATTCGCGGCCCACAAGTACTCGACGAAAATCGTCTTCCTGGGCAACAGCGGCACGCTGTCCAACCCCAACGACCAGACCTTCTACGGGCACCTGAGCTCCAACTCGAAGTGCCTGGGGGCGCGCAAGGTTGGCCTCTTCAGAAAGACGAGCGGCGGCGACTTCAAGCTGATCGACGTCGACCTGAGCAGCTTCAACGGGGCCTTCGCTCTGCGAGCGGAGCTGAACGGCGCGCCGAATCTCGCGATAAAGGTGGCGAAGGACAAGCGGAACAACGGGAAGGTCGTCTGCAGGTCCGCGACGCTCTCGCTCGAGCCGGCGCAAGCGGGCTCGTTCAAGGTCGGTTAGTTCCCCGGGCCCGAGGCTGGGAACGTTCCTGTAGGGCGCCGGGCGATCCGCTCGGCGCCCCCCGGCTACTTCTTGCTCCGCCCCCGCTTGCGGGTTAGGTCGCGGAGCGCATAGCCCGCCTGGGCCGCGATCATCGCGTCAAGTGCTCCAAAGCCGAAGATCACAGGAGACATGCAGTTCCTCCTTCGCTGGATCACTTTCATTATTCGACAAGACCCGGCGAATCCGCCGCCGTTGAGGAAGGTTTTAGGAACTACTTAGAAGCGGTAGGTCGGGCCGCTGCTGCGGCAGCCGGAGCGCGGGCCTCCGGGTGCTCCCGGTACCACTCGATTGTGCGCCGAATGCCGTCTTCGAGCCCGACGCCGGGCTCCCAGCCGAGGACCTCGCGGATCTTCGTCGGGTCCACGTACTGGCGGTCCGTCTCGCCGGCCGGATTGCCCTCGCCGAGTATCCGCGGCTCGACATCGTTGCCGGCGAGACGGGCGATCAGCCCAACCACGTCGCCGACTGCATGGGGGCTCCCCCCTCCCGCATTGAACGCCTCCCCCCGCACGTCGTCGCGGTCGAGCGCATCCGCGATCGCCAGGTACGCGGATGCCGCGTCCTCGACGTAGAGAAAGTCCCGCTGCGGGGAGCCGTCGGACCGGAGCACCGGCGCCCGGCCGTCGAGCGCGGCGCTGACGGCCTCGGGGATCAGCCTGCTGAAGTTCGTGTCTCCCCCGCCGTAGATGTTCGCGAACCGCGTCACCGCCACCGGCAGCCCGTAGGACGGCCAGTAGCTGCGCGCGAGGAGGTCTGCGGCCGCCTTGCTCGCCTCGTACGGCGCGGTCGGTCGCAGCGCGAAGTCCTCGCGGTAGGGCAGCTCGTCGTGCGCGCCGTACGCCTTGTCCGACGAGGCGACGACCGCGCGCCCCACGCCCACCTCACGGCACGCCTCGAGCACGATCCACGTTCCCCGGACGTTCGTCTCGAAGGTGGAATCCGGGGACTCGGCCGCCGGACCCACCAGCGCCTGGGCAGCGAGGTGGAAGACGACGTCGACGTCGTGCTCGGCGAGGGTCGCGCGGACGAGCTCGGCGTCGAGCAGGTCGCCCGCCACCTCGGCGACCTCCCCGGTCACCCCCAACAGCTCGAGGGCCGAGTGCCGCCCCTCGCGGGCGCCGCGATCGAACGAGACCACGCTGTCACCGCGCTCGAGCAGCTGGCTGCAGA
>DASQCL010000090.1:0-4932 GCA_035634715.1 Solirubrobacterales bacterium | reverse complement strand
TGACCAACCGCTCCGACCGCGTGATCGCCTGCTCGTACTACATGCGCGAGCAGATCGCCGACATCTTCGGCGTCGACGATGAGCGGATCGCCGTGATCCCCAACGGCATCGACCCGGATGACCTGCGACCACAGGAGGCCCCCGAGCTCGAGCGCCTGCGCCTGGAGTTCGCGCAGCCCGACGAGAAGCTCGTGCTCTTGATCGGCCGCCTCGTCTACGAGAAGGGATTCCAGCTCGCCCTCGAGGCGATGCCGGCCCTGATCGAGCGCCTGCCTCGAACCCGCTTCCTGGTCGCGGGCTCGGGGACCCACGAGGACGAGCTGCGGCGCCAGGCCGACGAGCTCGGGCTGATGGACCACGGCACCTTCCTGGGCTGGATCGGGGACGACGTCCTGCACTCGCTCTACCCGATCGCCGACGTCTGCGTCGTGCCATCCCTCTACGAGCCGTTCGGCCTTGTCGCGCTGGAGGCCATGGCGTCGGGCTGCCCATGCATCGTCGCCGACACGGGCGGCCTGCGCGAGGTGGTCCCGCACGAGGAGGCCGGCCTTCGCTTCCGCGCCCGTGACCCGGAGGCGCTGGTGGAGGTCGCCGCCCGCGTGCTTTCCGACGACGACCTCGGCCGCCGCCTGGTCGCCGAGGCGTACGATCACGTACGCCGCTTCGACTGGCTCGACGTCGCCGAGCGGACCCAGGTGCTCTACGCGGAGCTCACGCCCGAGCTCGTTTAATCGCTCGGGACGTCCGGCTCGATCGGATCCGGCCAGCGCAGCGTCTTCGGCCGCTCGCGCATCCGCAGGATTCGCGCCGGAACCCCTCCGACCACGGCGTTCGCGGGCACGTCGCGGGTGACCACGGAGTTGGTCCCGATGATCGCGTTGTCCCCGACGCGCACGCCTCGCAGGATGCAGGCGCCGTAGCCGATCCAGACGTTCGCGCCCACGTCGACGTCGCGCTTGTAGATGCCCTGCTGGCGGATCGGGCGGTCGACCTCGACCGAGCCGTGGTCGAAGTCGATGAACATGGCTCGGTCGGCGATCACGCACTGCTCGCCGATACGGACGTGCTGGAAGGCCGAGATCGTGCATTCCTGGCCCAGCACTGTCTTCGGGCCGATCACGACTTCGCCCTCGTGGCAGCGGATCTTGGTCCCGTCGCCGACCCAGACGAAGCGCCCGAAGCGGATGGTCCCGCGGCGGCCGATCTGGATCTGCAGCTTCCTGCCTAAGAACAGGAGGCCGTCGGTCTGCCACCGCCAGCCCGCGGGCGTCAGCAGGCGGCGCCATGCGTACCGCACGGCGAGGCGCGCGTACTTCGGCGTGAGCATGCCGTTGCGCTTGAGAAAGCTGAGCAGGCTGAGCACGGCGGTCGGACTCTAGTGGCGAGATTAGACTCCGGCCCCCATGGCGAAGGCCGCCGAACCAGCAGACGCCACCCTCGCCGACAGGCTCGTCAGCGGCGACAAGCGGGCCCTGGCGCGCGGCATCAGCCTGGTCGAGAACCGGGACCCCGAGGGCGACCGACTCGTCTCCGAGGTCTTTCCCCGCACGGGCAGGGCGCGCGTGGTGGGCATCACCGGGCCGCCCGGGGTGGGGAAGAGCACCCTGATCGGCGCGCTGACGAAGGAGCTCCGGAAGGCGGACAGGAGCGTGGGGGTGCTCTCGATCGACCCGTCGAGCCCGTTCACGCAGGGGGCGATGCTCGGCGACCGGATCCGGCTCGCCGAGCACTTCCTCGACAGCGAGGTGTTCATCCGCTCGATGGCGACCCGCGGGTCGCTCGGCGGCCTCGCGGAGGCGGCGCTCCAGGCCGCCCTGCTCATGGACGCGGCGGGCAAAGACGACGTGCTCCTCGAGACCGTCGGCGTCGGCCAGGGTGAGATCGACATCGTCGACCACGCCGACACCATCGTGCTCGCGCTGATGCCGGGCTCCGGTGACTCGATCCAGGCGCTCAAGGCCGGGGTCATGGAGATCCCCGACGTGATCGTGGTCAACAAGGGCGATCACCCGCTGGCGGACACGATGATCCGGGAGGTGCGGTCGGCTCTCGGCCTTGGCCCGCAGGGCGAGTGGAAGGTCCCCGTCGTGAGGACGGAGGCGGTGAAGGACGAGGGCATCGGCGAGCTGCTCAAGCAGATCGACGCCCACCGGGAGCACATCACCGAGACCGGCTCGCTCGCCGAGCGCCGCGCCCGTAACCTGCGCGCCGAGGTGCTGGGCATCGCCGCGGCCCGTCTTCGCCGCCAACTGGAGGAGCGTGCAACGAGCGATCCCGACTGGGAGGATCTGCTGGCGAGCGTGACGCGCCGCGAGACCGACCCCGCGAGCGCCGCGAGAAAGCTGCTGGAGACGATCGACGATGCCTGAAGAACAAGGCCCCGATGCCGCCGAGCTCAGCGCTCGGGGCTTCGAGGCGATCACCGCCAGCCCGGCGTCCTAGCCGGTGTTGCCTAAAGCGTTCCGGTTGACCAGTCGAATGGCGCGGTTCCGGCTGCGGCTGCTCCCGCGCCGTCCGCGCCAACGATGACGCGAGTGCGGCGGCCACCCGCTCCGCGCTGCACGCGAACCTGAGACCACTCCGCGCACGGCGCGAAGGCCTCGGTCAGCTGCAGGGCGAGTCGGGACGGCTGACGCCTGCGCCCGTTCTCTTTTCTGTCCACTGGATCCCCCAGCTCGAAGGTTCCGACGACGAAGGCGACTCTACGCCGCCCTTCGGCCGGAATCGTGCGGTCCGTGACAAGGGGCCTGAAATCAACCCCTAATTTGGGGAATTCAGACGGCGGGGTGTCAGCAACCCAACTGGCGCGCGATCACCATCTGCTGGACCTCGTCGGTGCCCTCGCCGATGGTAAGGATCTTGGCGTCCCGGTAGAACCGGCACACCGGGTACTCCTCGATGTACCCGTAGCCGCCGTGGATCTGGACGGCCTCCTCCGCGGCGCGCACCGCCAGGCGGCCCGTCTTGAGCTTCGCCTGGGCGGCCGCGAGCGTGAACGACTCGCCCCGCTCCTTGAGGATCGCCGCCTTGTAGGTCAGCAGGCGCGCCGCCTCGAGCTCCGCGGAGATGTCCGCGATCTTCATCTGGATCGCCTGGAAGCTCGCGATCGGCTGGCCGAACGCCCGCCGCTCCTTCGCGTAGGCGATCGCCTCGTCGAGCGCCCCCTGGGCAAGCCCGACGCCCATGGCGGCCACTCCGATCCTGCCGCCGTCGAGGATGTGCAGGAACTGCTTGAAGCCCTCGCCCCGGCGACCGAGCAGGTTCGCCTCCGGGACCCGGCAGCCGTCGAAGGAGAGCGGCCGCGTGTCGGAGGCGTTCCAGCCCATCTTGCGGTAAGGCTGGCCAACCTCGTAGCCCGGGGTGCCGTTCGGAACGATGACGTTCGAGATCTCGCCGTCGTCCCCGGTCCGCGCCGTGATGGTCACGCAGCCCGAGATGTCGGTGCCGGAGTTGGTGATGAACTGCTTGGCGCCGTCGATCACCCACTCGCCGTCGTCGAGGCGCGCGCGGGTGCGGGTGTTGCCGGCATCCGAGCCCGCTTCCGGCTCCGTCAGGCCGAAGGCGGCGAGGCGGCGGCCACTCGTCAGCTCCGGGAGCCACTCGGACTTCTGCTCGTCGGTCCCCCACAGGTAGATGGGCATCGTCCCCAGGGAGGTGTGCGCCGCCATGGTGATGCAGACCGAGGAGTCGACGCGGGCGAGCTCCTCGACGGCGATGGCGTAGGCGAGCGTGCCGGCCCCGCCGCCGCCATACTCCTCCGGGAAGGGGATCCCCATGAGGCCGAGGTCTCCCATCTTGCGGACGATCTCGTAGGGGAACGACTTGGTCCTGTCGAGCTCCTCGGCCACCGGGGCGACCTCCTGCGCGGCGAACTCGCGCACGGTATCGCGCAGCAGGCGCTGCTCGTCGGTGAGGTCGAAGTCCACTCCAGCCTCAGTCCTTGGCGAGCAGGTCCACGAACAGCCGCACCCCGAACCCGGTCGGGCCGTTCCCTACGTACGCGCGGCCCACGTCCCACGCGGTGCCGGCGATGTCCAGGTGCACCCACGGGACGTCGTCGACGAACTCCTCCAGGAACTCGGCCGCGTAGATCGACGATGCCTTGCGCTTGTTTGAGCTGTTGGTGAGGTCCGCGTCGGTCCCACGGGTCAGGTCCTTGTACTCGGGATGAAGCGGCAGACGCCAGGCGAGCTCTCCCGTTCGCTGGCCCGCCTCCTCGACCCGCTCGGCCCACTCGTCGTCGTTCGCGAGCAGGCCGGCGTAGGTCGACCCGAGTGCGACGATCACCCCGCCCGTCAGCGTCGCGATGTCCACCAGGCGCTGGGCCCCCAGCTCGCGGACGGAGTGGGTGAGGGCGTCGGCCAGGATCAGGCGCCCTTCGGCGTCGGTGTTGTTCACCTCGACCGTCTTGCCGTTGAGCTGCGTGATGATGTCGCCGGGGCGCGTCGCCGTCCCGCTCGGCATGTTCTCGGTCGCCGGGATGCAGGCGACGACGTTGCCGGGCAGCTCCAGCTCGGCGATCGCCGCGATCGTCTCGAGCACGGCGGCGCCGCCCGACATGTCCATCTTCATCTCCTCCATCTTGGCCGAGGGCTTGATGGAGATTCCGCCGGTGTCGAAGGTGACGGCCTTGCCGACGAGCCCGATCGTCTCGCCGCCCGCGCCGCCTCCGGAGTACCGAAGACTGATCAGCTGCGGCTCCTGCGCGCTTCCCTGCGAGACGGCGATCAGGCCGCCCATCCCGCGCTCCGCCATCTGGTCGCGGCCCAGCACCTCGACCTCGACCGAGTCGTGGGCGCCCGCGATCTCCCGGGCGCGGTCGGCCAGATACGTCGGGGTGACCACGTTCGCGGGCAGTGCCTGGAGCTCCCGGGCGCGGTTCGCCGCCTCGGCCGCCACGCGCGCGCGAGTGACCGCGCCGTCGAGGTCGCC
>DASQCL010000089.1:0-8720 GCA_035634715.1 Solirubrobacterales bacterium | reverse complement strand
CGGCTACGCGCGCCAGTTCTCCTCGATCGGGATCAAGCCTGAGCTGGCCGAGATCTTCCAGACCGAGGCCTTCGCGGCGACCGACGCCGGCGGCACCGGCTTCGCCGCGCTCGACGCCGACAGCAACGAGCGCGCCCGCATCCTCTCCGGCGACGAGGAGGCGAAACCGGCCAAGACCTTCCGCTTCTACCCGAAGGTCTACAAGGCGGCGATCGCCGCGGCCAATGGGACTTCCGACTACGACGAGTACTCGGCGAAGGTCCGCGCGCTCGAGTCTGAGAGCCCGATCTCGATGCGCCACATCATGGGCCTGAAGTCCGATCGCGACCCGATTGATCCGGCCTCCGTGGACGCCTCGGTCGGGCATCACGACTATCCGCTCGTGATCTCGTCGATGAGCTTCGGATCCCAGTCCGAGCCCGCCTTCCGCGCCTATGCTGAGGCGGCGAAGGCGATCAACATCCTCTGCATCAACGGCGAGGGCGGGGAGATTCAGGACATGTACGGCCGCTTCCGCAAGTGGCGCGGGCAGCAGGTCGCCTCGGGCCGCTTCGGCGTCTCGGCCGAGATGCTCAACTCCTCGTACGTCGCCGAGATCAAGATCGGGCAGGGCGCGAAACCGGGGGAGGGCGGGCACCTGCCTGGCCGCAAGGTCTCCGAGAAGGTCGCCGAGGCGCGCAACGCAGCGCCGGGCACGGACCTGATCTCGCCCTCGAACAACCACGACCTGTACTCGATCGAGGACCTCGCGGAGCTCATCGACGAGCTCAAGACCGTGAACCCGGACGTCCGCGTCTCCGTGAAGGTGCCGGTGGTGCCGAACGTCGGCACGATCGGCCTCGGGATCGCGAAGGCGGGCGCGGACATCATCACCCTGTCCGGGTTCGAGGGCGGCACGGGCGCCGCCCGCCAGCACGCCCTTCGCCACGTGGGCCTGCCGTCCGACATCGGCACGCGGGCGGTCCACCGCGCGCTGATGGAGGCGGGGATCCGCAACCGCGTGGAGATCTGGGCCGACGGCGGCTACCGCCACGCCTACGACGTGGTGAAGCTCCACTGCATAGGCGCCAACCGGGTGGCCTTCGGCACCCTGGCGATGGTCTCCCTGGGCTGCACGATCTGCCGCGGCTGCCAGCTCGACACGTGCCACGTCGGCATCGCGACCCAGATCGAGACCGTCGAGCAGGCGCAGGAGCACGGGCTCAAGAAGTTCACGCCGCAGCACGTCGACTCCGCCGCCGAAAGCTGCGCCCGCTTCTTCTCCTCGATGGGCGAGGAGGTCAAGCGGGTCGTGGCGGAGCTCGGGTACGAGCGCGCCCAGGACCTCGTGGGCCGCTACGACCTCCTCGAGCAGGTCGCTCACGCAAAGGAGCTCGACCTCGCCGAGCTGATCACGCCGCTCGAGGAGTTCCTGGACCTCGAGCCGATCGACATGCCAGTGGCCGAGGAGGAGCTCGTCGCGGCCGAGACGCGCGCTGAGGCCGGGCTCGTGCGCGCGAGGCCGATCCGCATGGCCCCGAAGGAGGTCTCCACGCAGCTGGCCGGGCTCGCCGGGAAGGTCTTCGAGAGCGGGCCGGTCCACGAGGTGTACCCGCGCGCGCTCGACGCCCACGACCGCGTGCTCGGGACCGAGCTCGCCGGGGCGATCTCCCGCGCGCGGATCTACGAGTCGGCGCCGGCGGGCGACCCTGCCGACGTGCTCGCCGAGCTCGACTTCAACGGTGGCTCCGTGGCCGGCCAGGGCCTGGGGGCCTTCAACGCCTGGGGCGTCGTGATCCGGGTCGAAGGCGGCGCCCAGGACGGCGTCGCGAAGACCATGCTCGGCGGGACCGTCTCGATCATGAAGGGCAAGAATGCCGAGGGCCGCCGCGTCAACGGCTCCGTCGGCAAGTCGTTCGCCTACGGCGCCCAGCGTGGCCGCCTCTTCGTGCAGGGTTCCGCGGACTCACGCTTCTGCATCCGCCTCTCGGGCGCTGACGTCGTGCTCGGCGGTGAGCCGGAGGAGCCGCTCGACGACTCGCGCGGCTGCATCGTCGACCGCGCCAACGCCAAGGGCTTCGCCTTCGAGTACATGACGTCGGGCCGGGCGGTGGTCCTGGGGGACCTCGGCCCATGGGCGTGCGCTGGCATGACCGGGGGCCGCGTCTACGTGCGCGTCAACCCCGCCTGGAACCTCGACGCGGACGCGATCCGCCGCCGCTTGGGCGAGGGGGCCAAGGTCGAGCTCGCGGAGCTCGACGACGAGGGCGTCCTGGACGTCGAGGAGCTGCTCGGCTACTACGCGGCCGAGCTGCGCGCGACGGAGCAGGCGGATGAGGCGAAGCGGATGGGCGCGCTTGCGTCGGCGGCGTCGGACAGCTTCCTGATGATCCTGCCGCACAAGGTCCAGGCGGATCCGAACATCTCGACGGAGTAGGCCTCCAGGCGCGGCTCAGGCAGGCGTCGGCAGGCCTGCCAAGTGAATACTGCTAACGCCTTCCTCACGGTTTGCTAACCTGCCGCGCTAGTCCTGCTGAAGCACCCGCCACATACTCGCGGGTAGCGGGGGACCCAAGTCGCATTGGGGCGAATCGCGGCCCGGACGCCGCGTAGCGCCAGCTCTTTGGCGCGAGCCCGTCAGCTAACCCCGTAAGCAACGAAAGAGCTTGAATTGAACCTGTCACGGGGCGCGGTAGCGCCCAAACTCAAGATCGTCCTGGCCCTGATGGCCGTCATGGCCCTGATCGGCGCGACCGCGGTCGCGATGACCTCGTCCGCCGTGGCGTCGAGCGGAGGCGTCTCCGCGTCGAGCGGCGGCACCGGCAGCGGCACCGGCAGCGGCAGCGGCGACAGCAAGTACAAGCGGCTGTGGCACAAGACCTCGCGCCACAACAAGCATTGGGCGAACAAGACGGCCGAGTGCGAGTCGGGCAAGGACCCGAACGCGATCGGCGGCGGCGGCCAGTATCGCGGTGCGTTCCAGTTCATGAAGTCGAGCTGGAAGAACGCCCCGAAGACGCCGGGCGGCGACCCGATCGACTACGGGTACAAGACCCAGGCGGTCGTTGCGGTCGCGCTGAAGAAGCACATGGGCACGAAGCCCTGGCCCGTCTGCGGCTAGCCGTTCTAACCTCACATATGTGAGGGAAGCCATCGGACCGCCGCTTCGTGCGGCAGCGCTGACCGCGCTGATCGTCGGGTTGATCGTGCTGCTGATCAACCCGCCGTCGCTCGGCGGGCTCGATGACCTGATGGTTCTGATCCTCGGCGCCGTCGCCATCGCCCTGCTCGCCGCCTGGTTGACCGTGGCGATGATCGGCAGCGAGATGCCCGAGCCGGAGTTCCAGCGGCTCGTTCACCGCAGCGAGACGCTGGCGGCGATGCCGCCGTCGGATCATCCGCCGAGCGAGTTCGACGAGCTGGTCATGGAGGCGCTCGACGACCTCCCCGAGCCGTTCCGCGAGCTGCTCGACCACACGCCGGTGATCGTCTCGAGCCGGGGCCACGAGGAGCACGCCTACGGCCAGTACATCGGAGGAACGATCGCCCGGGACAGCTACCCGGATCGCATCGTGATCTACGAGGACACCCTCGAGCGCGACTTCGGGCACGACCGCGACCTCCTGCGGGCGCAGGTCGAGCGCACGGTGCGCCACGAGCTCGCCCATCACCTCGGCTGGGACGAGCCCGGCGTGCGCGGCCTCGGGTTGTGACCTGCAGCTAGGCCTGCTTGCGCAGGAGCTTGCCGAGGCGATGCATCGCCTTGCCGTTGGCCCGTCGCATGAAGGCCCGGATCATGGGCGCGGTCATGCGCTCGTTCCGCGGCGCCTCCAGCCAGGAAAGCTCGAAGGCGATCCGGGTGCCGCCCTCGGGCAGATCGGTGAGTGTGTAGGTGCCGCGAGTCCGCCGCTTGCCGCCGGCGCTGAGGGACTCCTCGACGATGAGGCGCGGCGGATCGGCCTCGATCACCTCGATGTGAACATTCTCGTTCGACCCGGGAGCACGGACCCTGGCGCGCGCCTTCGCGCCCACACCGGCCCGGGGGCCGGAGAAATCCCACTTGTCCAGCATGTGGTCGGTGAATGGCTCGTGGTTGGCGAGGACGTCGAGGAACTCGTAGACCTCCCGACGGGGGTTGGGCACGTCGATTGAAACGGTCACGGGCTTCACGGGTCGATCATTCTGCCCATTTTGGGACGATCCCGGCGATGGCTTCCGAGCGCAAGCGCCCAAGCATCGACCTCGCCGCGATCCTCGCCGCTCGGGAGGGCGAGGCGACGGAACTTCACAGCCGCTACCTCAACCGCCAGATGGTGCGGGTGCTGAAGACGATCGGCTTCGAGCGCGACTGGGTGGCGGGGGAGGGCGCGTACCTGATCGACTCGAAGGGCGATCGCTACCTGGACCTCCTCTCCGGCTATGGGGTCTTCGCCCTCGGGCGCAACCCTCCGGCCGTGCGAGAGCAGCTCGAGCGAGTGCTCGAGGCGGGGACGCCCAACCTGCCCCAGCTCGGGGTCACTCTGCTCCCGGGTGTCCTTGCCGAGGAGCTGCTCAAGCGGGCACCACGGTCGGTCGGCACGGTGCTGCTCACGAACTCGGGCGCGGAGTCCGTTGAGGGCGCGATCAAGATGGCGCGCGCCGCCACCGGGCGGCCGCGCATCCTCTACTGCAACCACGGCTTCCACGGCCTCACGATGGGCGCCCTGTCCGTGAATGGCAATCCCGAGTTCCGGGAGCGCTGCGGCCCCTTCCTGCCGGGCTGCGACCCGGTGCCGTTCGGTGACCTCGACGCCCTGCGGCGCGAGCTCGAGGCGGGCGACGTGGCGGCCTTCATCGTCGAGCCCGTCCAGGGCAAGGGCGTCGTGATCCCCGCCGCGGACTATCTCCCCGAGGCGCAGGAGCTCTGCCGCCACCACGGGACGGTGTTCTGTGTCGACGAGGTCCAGACCGGCCTGGGGCGGACCGGCCGCTTCCTGGCCCTCGAGCACTGGGGGCTCGAGCCGGACATGATCCTCGTCTCGAAGGCCCTGTCGGGCGGCTACGTGCCAGTCGGGGCGATTCTCAGCTCCCGCGACGTCTTCGATCGCGTCTTCGACTCGATGGAGCGCTCGGTCGCCCACGGTTCCACCTTCGGGCAGAACGACCTCGCGGCGGCGGCCGCCCTCGCGACCCTTTCGGAGATCGACGACGCGGGCTTGGTTGAGCGCGCGCGGGCGCAGGGCGAGCGGCTGATGGAGCTGACCCGCCCGCTCGTCGAGCGCCACGAGGTCGTGAAAGAGGTCCGGGGCCTCGGCCTGATGTGGGCGATCGAGCTCGGCCCGCCCAGCGGCGGCGCCGCCAGGCGCATCTGGGACTCGATCGAGCGGCGGCAGGCCGGCCTCGCCGCCCAGCTCCTGGTGGTGCCGCTCTTCCGCGACCACCGCATCCTCACCCAGGTCGCCGGCCACAGCATGAACGTGGTCAAGGCGCTCCCGCCGCTCGTGATCGCTGACGACGACATCGAGCGCTTCGCGGACGCCCTCGACCAGGTCATCGGCGGGTTCGAGTCCCTCGGCAGATCAATGGCCCGGCTGACGCTGGGAATGGCCTGGCGCGGCCTGCGAGGCAGACCGGCACGCGCCGGCGTCGCTCCGCCCGCCGAGACCGCCTGACAGGCCGCGATAGCCTCGCCCTCGCCATGCGAGTGATCGTCGTGGGAGGGGGAGTCGCCGGCCTGACGGCTGCCGACGCGGCGCGGTGCGCGGACGCGGAAGTGACCGTCCTCGAGGCCCGCGATCGTCTGGGCGGTCGGCTCCACACGCTCCCCTTCGGCTCGGGGACGATCGACCTGGGGGCGGCGTGGGTCCACGCTCCGGTCGGCAACCCGGTGGCCGACGCGATCGCGGCGGCCGGCATCGAGACGCGCAACGACGGGGAGTTCGGCGCGCCGATGGCCGTCTGGGACGGCGGCTGGATGGAGGCGCCGGAGGCGACGACGGTCACCTCGACCCTGCTCGGTGACTGGGACCCGGCCGAGGCGCAGGCCGCGGTGGAGGGCGATCGCTTCATCGACGGGATCGACTGGTTCCTCGCCGATCGCGAGCTCACGGGCAGGGCGGCCGACCTGGCCCGGTTCACCATCCTGAACATCATCGGCGGGCTGGTCATCGCCGGCGCGCCGGAGCGGATCTCGCTGGCGGGCGCCGCGGCGTACGCCGACGGGTCGGGCGGGAACCTCGTCCTGGCGGGCGGGTACCGGGCGCTGGTCGATGCCCTGGCGGCCGGGCTCGACGTGCGGCTGGGCACGACGGTCAGCGCGATCGAGCACGCCGGGCCCGGCGTGTCCGTGGTGACCGACCAGGGGACCTTCAGGGGCGACCGTGCGATCGTCACGCTGCCACTGGGCGTTCTCCGAGCCGGGAGCGTGGCATTCGACCCGCCGCTTCCCGAGCCGCAGGCGAGCGCCATCCAACGCCTGGAGATGGCGAGGCTCGAGAAGGTCGCATTCCGGTTCGCCGAGGCGTTCTGGCCGGACTCGATCTGGGAGATCACTCACGTCGCCGAGAATGGAACATTCCCGGCGTGGTTCGACTTCAGCCGTCACGTCGGGACCCCCACGCTGCTCGGCTTCTTCAACCCGCTCCTCGGCCCGGGCCTGGCGACGATGTCACCGGAGGAGCGAGGGGATGCCGCGCTGGAAACGCTTCGGGCGATGTTCGGTTCCGTGCCCGCGCCCGAGGGGACCGTGGTCACCGACTGGGAGCATGACCCGTGCTCGCTCGGTTCCTACAGCTACATTCCGCTCGGAGCGGGCGTCGATGACATGCGCCGCCTCGGCGAACCCGTGTCCGAGCGCCTCACGCTCGCGGGCGAGGCCACCGTGCCCGAGCACTACGGGACGGTGCAGGCCGCGTTCGCCTCCGGGCTGCGGGCGGCGGCGGCGACCCTCGGGGCGCCGCCCGAGCGTCTTTCATTGGGACCGGTACCACCGGACTGGCTGGACTGACGCCCTCAGAGGTGCCGCCGAACGGCCGGAACGTAGACGAGCCAGGTGGCGAGCGCGAGGCCCGCCGCCGCGACCAGCGGCAGCACGATGCTGGTCTTCAGGAGCAGGGCGCCTGCCACTGCACCCGCCAGCATGGCCGCCACGGCCGCGATCCTGCGCGCGGAGCCCTTGCCGGAGCCGCCCGCTGCGGGGGAATCCGCCGCAAGCCCCGTGAGGGTCATCGTCAGGACCGTCGTCGTCAGATCGGGCACCCCGAGCGTCCGGACGGTCGCGTTCCGAACGCCCATCGCGAGTGCCAGCATCGCGATCACAGCGTCGCCCGAGAGCTCGCTCGGGCGAACGTCGACGATCACGGCCAGGACGGCGGCCGCACCGATCGGCGTGGCCTCGAATCCGAGCGCTCGCGCAATGTGCTGGGGATGGCGATTCCCGATCCGTTTGGCGAGGAGGCCCCCACCCACGGCGCCGACGAGGAAGGAGCCGAGGGAGACGAGCGGCGCCACGACCGGAAGCCCCCCGCTCCCGGCGATACCGAAGCCCAGTAGGACGATGTTCCCGGTCATGTTGGCGGTGAAGACCCGGCCGAGTCCGAGGTAGCTGACCGCGTCTACGAGGCCCGTCGTGAGCGTCAGCACGAGGAGCGCTCTGGTGAGCGGATGCCGGAGGCTGGCCGCAGCCGACTTCGCCCATTCCCGGTCGAGCTCCGCGGTCGCAACGGGGTTGATCGCCGTCGAGTCGCTCATCTGGACCTCCTCGCCATTGACAGCTTTGACAGGCTCATAGAAGCAGCCGACAGATACTGCTGCGAAGCGAGGCTCATGACCACTTCATCCGCGAACAACCTGACGCCGGTCGGCGAAGGCGACCACGTGATCGGCGCGGACGCGCCGCGCCTCACCCTCGTCGAGTACGGGGACTTCGGCTGCCCGCACTGCTTCGCGGCGAGCCGGCCCGTGATGACCCTCCTCGACCGCTTCGACGGCCTGCGCCTGGTTTGGCGTCACCTTCCGGACCCCGAGGTGCACCCGGGAGCCGATCTCGCCGCGGAGCTCTCCGAGCTCGCCGCGGTCCACGGCAAATTCTGGGAGGCGCACGCGCTGCTCCTGACAGGGCGGCAGGCCTTCTCGCACGAGGACTTGCTCGCCACCGCACGGAACCTCGAGCTGGATGCGGACGAGGCGAAGACCGCCCTGGATGAGCGCACGTTTCGCCCGCGCGTTCTCATCGACGTCGAGAGTGGCAAGCGGGCCAGAGCCCACGGTACGCCGACGTTCTTCATCGACGGCGAGCGGGTCGATGGCCCATGGCGCCGGCTCGCGGAGATCGTGCCCGCGAGGCTGCAGGGTGCCGGCGCGTGACCGAACGAGTCGAGTCGATCGGCACCGGCGAGGAGACGCCCAGGTTGTAGAGCTCCATGGCGATCGCGAGCTCGATGGGGTCACGGTCGCCGAGAACCAGCTGGCGACCGATCGGGCCGGGTTTCTCGTGACCGGCAGGCGATGTGACAGCCCTTCGTGACCCGACGGAGTAGCCGTATCCGGCCGGCCTACTCCTGAGCACGCGCCGCCTCGAGTGCGGCCTCCCGGTCCCGGTACAGCTCCGCACGGACGATCTTGCCATTGCGAACGGTGTAGAGGTATGCGGTGTCCCCATGGACCTCGGCGCCGCTTGCGCGGCCGCGGCCGCGGTGGCTTGCCACGAGCAGGACGACGCCGCCGAGGTCGCGCGCCTCGGTGATGTCGAAGTGGTAGCCGGG